>NZ_ALKL01000003.1:0-60948 GCF_000286635.1 Veillonella sp. ACP1
AATTTTGTTGTTAGTTCCTTCTGTGTATCCATTAGAATATGGAAGTAAGAATGCATTAGTTAATTGCGTCATCCATGCAGGAAATGATGTAAAGAAGTTATTAAATTCATTTAAGCCAGATGCTTTTACTAATTCCAACCAATGCGTTAAATGTGCAGCTATTCTTTGTTTACCATAGATTGAAAAGATTTTTCTAAAAGAAAGTTTTAAAGCATATGCTTTTCGTAAATCATCAGATATTCTAAGTATTTCACATAGTTTAATATGTTCGGCTTCCGTTAAATGGTCTGGATGCTTCATTAGTACACGTCGATTCTGTTTTAACATACGTGAATAAGCAGCCAGTTTATGTTGCTCACGCTTTCTAACTCGCTCTACCGCCCAATCTACAAGTCGACATACATGGTATCGATCACAGATAATATGCGCATGTGGAAATAGCGCCTCCATGATGCGCTTAAATTGTATGGACATATCCATTACAATAAACTTAACTTGTAGGCGATCCTTATGTTTAAATGATGCAAAATAGTGGATTAATGCTTGCGTATCACGTTTCGGTAAAATATCTAATATTTCATGTGTATCTGGATTAGTTAAATTAACTTGGTATTGGTAGCCTTCTGCATTTCCTTTAAACTCATCAATACCAATCACAGTGGGTAAGGTCTTGGGCTTAGGTATAGTGATCATAGAGCAATAACGTAATACTGTAGTAATAGATGTATCACACTCGTTAGCAATAGCTGTATAGGTTACACTTTCAGTAAGTTTATCAAATAGCATTCTAATATTAGTTACACTTAGTTGCATATGTTTTCGTACAAATGGATTGCTTTCAGCAAAAGAATGACCACAATGCGGACAAATATACCGACGCTGTCTGTATTTTCCAATTAGTGGACCTCGTTGTACTTTTCCAAACTTTACAGTACGTATGCGGTAATCCTTAATATGCTTTGTGGTTTCTCCACACTTTGGGCAAATATGTGATGTTGCTGGTAATTCTATGTCAAAAATAAATGTTCCGTCTAATTCATAGCTATTTGTAATATATTCTTGTTTTACATTATGTAAAAATTCAGTATAATCAGTAGTAGGCATATAAGCTCACATCCTTTCTTTAGGACTTTGACACTTTTATTGTAAAGCATGTGAGCCTTATATGCTTATTTTTTGCAAAAAAATAATGTTGGAAGTGACACCGTAGTGTGTCACCCCAACATTTATTATAGAGCCTTTTTTGTTTTTCTGTAGTATGCGTTTGATAGATATATTATAATTAAGCTTAGCATTATCATATTGGGAATGATATAATAATTAGAATCATTATGCTTATGAATACTAAATAACTAGCAACAGTGAGTCGATATTTTGCTTTTAATATACATATGACGAGATAGGGGGCTTTATGGCGCTGCTAGAATTATCTAACATATCTTATATTGTAAAAGACAAATCTATTATTAGTGATGTATCTTTATCGGTAAATCAAGGCGATTATATTACTATTGTAGGTCCTTCTGGAAGTGGTAAAAGTACATTTTTAAAATTATGTAGTGATCTGATTAGTCCTACATCGGGAACTATTACTTATAATGGTCGTCCCTTAACGGCTATAGATCCTGAATCTTATCGCAAAGAGGTGGGGTACTGCTTTCAAAGACCTTATTTGTTTGCGAAAACAGTACGTCGCAATATTCTATTTCCTTACGATATTCGCGGTTTAGAACCGGATATGAGTCGTATAGAATATCTCTTTGATCTACTACATATGCCACTAAATTATATGGAGCGCCGTAATGATGAGTTGTCTGGTGGTGAAATGCAACGAATATGCCTTATTCGGAGCCTTATTTTTGAGCCTAAAGTGTTGCTTTTAGACGAGGTTACGTCTGCCTTAGATGCGACGAATACATCTATTGTAGAAAATGTTATTGATGAGCTTCATAAAAAGGGGATCACCATTATCTCCATTACTCATAATGAAGAGCAAAGCTTGCGTACTGCAAATCGCCGCATCAGTATCGTAGACGGTCAATTAGCTAAAGAGGAGGTATTGAGATGAGTCAGTTTCAAACTATTTCGACTACGTCCTTATGCCTTGCATCTGTATTAGTGATTATCAGTATACTGATGTCCTATCGACAAGAGTTGAAGCTAGAGAAGGATATCTTTATAAGTGCTGTGAGAGCTACTGTACAGCTATTAATTATCGGCTTTATTTTATCCTATATTTTTAGCACAGAAAGCCCTATATTTATAATTGGGCTATTAGGCTTTATGGCTATAAATGCAGCCTATAATTCTTCTAAGCGCGGAAAGGGAATTCCTTATGCTCTATGGATTTCTTGGTTTGCTATAACTGTAGGTGCAAGTATTACTTTAACGATTCTACTTTTAACGGGCGTGCTTAGTTTTACTGCTTATCAAGTGATTCCTGTTGGTGGTATGGTCATTAGTGGTGCTATGGTAGCGATTGGGCTTTGTTATCGTCAAATGCTATCAAATTTTGAATTGCGTAAACAAGAGGTGGAAATTAAATTAGCCTTGGGTAGTACATCTAAACAAGCTTCGAAAGCAATAGTTCGTGATGTTATAAAGACGGGTCTACAACCTACTGTAGATAGTGCCAAGACATTAGGTATCGTAGCGCTGCCGGGGATGATGACAGGCCTTATCCTAGCAGGCATGCCTCCATTAGAAGCGGTGAAATATCAAATGATCGTTACATTTATGTCACTATCTACCATATCTATTGCTTGTTTTATTACATGTCAATTGGCATATAGAACATTTTTTAATACTAGAAATCAATTATATAAGTAATTTCTATTGAAATGTTAATAGTAAATAAGGAATTAATTTAGTTACATACATTTTAGTCATATTCGATATAGATAATCGATATAAATTAGAAATTCCCATACTATAAAGGTTGCTTCCTCTTATGAGGGAGTAACCTTTTATTATTGTGTGTCAAATTCCTATGTTTTTTAGTAGGAATAGTGGTATACTATGTACAGTATCAGTGAAATACCAGAAGACTGGTTGTCATATACTTTCATATACCTAAAGAGGGGTGGCGTTGCCACTAGAAAGATTTGAGGTAAGTACTATGTATGATGTAAAATCTCCTAAGGCGGAGGAATTTATTTCTCATCAAGAAATCCTTGATACTCTTGCCTATGCAGAGGAAAATAAAGAAAATCGCGAATTATTAGATCAAATTTTAGCTAAGGCGGCTACGTTTAAGGGGCTAAATCATAGAGAAGCAGCAGTTCTCTTAGAATGTCCGTTGCCTGAATACAAAGAAAAGCTATTTGCACTAGCTAAAGACATTAAAAAAGCTATTTATGGTGACCGCATTGTATTGTTTGCGCCGCTATATTTATCTAATTATTGTATCAATGGCTGTGTATATTGCCCATATCACTCTAAGAACCGCGATATTAAACGAAAAAAATTGACTCAAGAACAAATTAAAGAGGAGGTTATCGCTCTAGAAGCAATGGGGCATAAGCGCATTGTTATCGAATCTGGCGAAGATCCTCTTAATAATCCTCTTGATTATATTTTGGAATCTATCAAGACGATTTACAGTATTAAAAATAAAAATGGTGAAATTCGTCGCGTTAATGTAAATATCGCTGCATGTTCCGTTGAAGATTATAAAAAATTGCATGATGTTGGCATTGGTACCTATACATTATTCCAAGAAACATATAATAAGGAAAATTATGAAGCTTTGCATCCAACAGGACCTAAGAGTGATTACGCGTACCATACAGAAGCGATGGACCGCGCTATGGAAGGCGGCATCGATGATGTAGGTATTGGCGTATTGTATGGTCTAGAACATTACAAATATGATTTTGTAGGCCTTTTGATGCATGCCGAGCATTTAGAAGCTGTTCATGGTGTAGGCCCTCATACGATTTCTGTACCTCGTATTTGCCCTGCTGATGACATCGATGTAGATGATTTCAGCAATGCTGTACCGGATGATATCTTTGAAAAAATCGTGGCTCTTATTCGTGTATCTACACCGTATACTGGTATGATTATGTCCACTCGTGAAAGCCAATCTATGCGTGAACGTGGTTTGGCATTAGGCATTTCCCAAATCAGCGGTGGCTCTCGCACTAGTGTAGGCGGCTATAAAGAAGAGGAAAAACCAGAAGATAACTCCGCACAATTCGACCGTAGCGATACGCGCACATTGGATGAAATTGTAGATTGGCTCTTGGGCCTTGGTTATGTACCAAGTTTCTGTACCGCTTGTTATCGTGCAGGACGTACGGGCGACCGCTTTATGGCGCTTGCTAAATCCGGCCAAATCCATAACTGTTGCCAACCTAATGCATTAATGACGTTGAATGAATACATCATGGATTACGGCGATGAAAAGACGAAAAAACATGGTGCCAAGGTTATTGAAGACCAATTGGAAAATATCAAGAATGATTTGGTAAAAGATAAGGCAAAGGCTTACATTGCTCAAATGGAAGATGGAAAACGAGATTTCCGTTTCTAGTTTTTTGCTAATATTTCATGTGTAAAAAATAGTATATAACTATATGAACAAGCACTGCTTATTATGAGAATGATAATAAGCAGTGCTGTTTTGTTGAGAAAAACAAGTAAATTATATATGGAAAATAATGATAAAACCCTTTATTTATAAGGGCGTTTGTTGTATAATGAAAGAAAATGATAATGATAATAGATTTATAAACAATGTTAATATTGATTATGAATTATTACATTATTCATCAACATTATTTTATATACATGTCACCGAGGTTTTGGATTATGAAGAAGAAACGTTGGCATATTATGCCAAGGGATACAGAAAAAGAAAATACATTGATCCGTGAACTCGGTGTAAATCCGATTGTAGCAAGATTAATGGTGAATCGGAATATAGATAGCGATGAAGGCCATCGCTTCTTAGAAGGTACACTTAAAGATTTGCTTGATCCCTTTACCTTAAAGGATATGGAAACGGCGGTTGCGCTCATCTTAGAAACCATAGAAGCAAAAAAATCTATAGTCGTCTATGGAGATTATGATGTGGATGGTATTACGGCTACATCGCTGTTATATCGCTTTTTGGTGAAAATGGGGGCTCGTGTAAGTTATTACATACCGGAACGGCAAAGCGAAGGATATGGATTAAATTTAGAGGCATTAGAGCATATTATCTCTGATGGCGCATCTTTGGTGATAACCGTGGACTGTGGTATTAGCTCTTATGATATTGTGGAGGCCGTTTGTGATCGCATCGATATCATTATTACAGACCATCATACGGCACCGCCTCAAATTCCACCTGCCCGTGCCGTTATCAATCACAAACAACCAGATTGTCCTTATAGGGATAAAAATTTATCCGGTGTGGGGGTTGCATTTAAGCTATGCCAAGCATTATGGTTGCGTCAATGCGGAGAGTGGTATCTTGATGATTTAGATATCGTTGCACTTGGAACCGTTGCTGACGTCGTTCCGTTGGTTGGAGAAAACCGCATCATCGTTCAGGCTGGACTTAAGAAGATGAACGAGTTGCCTAATTTAGGCATCGATAAACTTATCGATGTGGCCGGCTTACATGATAAAACGATCACCGCAGGACATATTGGATTTACCTTAGCACCGCGCCTAAATGCGGCAGGCCGTGTTACTCATGCAACGCGTGCCGTTGAGCTACTTGTTACGGACGATGTAGATTTGGCAGAGACCATTGCTCAAGAATTACAAGAAACGAATATGGAACGTCAAGAAATAGAACGCTCTATTCACGAAGAAGCCCGCGCTAATGTAGCTGCTCAAGGTCATTTAGCTGATTATGTAACAGTAGTAGCTGGAGAAAATTGGCATCCCGGTGTTATCGGTATCGTCGCATCGCGATTGGTAGAAGAGTTTTACAAGCCTACACTTGTTATCAGCATTGATAATGGCGTAGGTAAAGGCTCTTGTCGTAGCATTGAAGGTTTTAATATATATAATGCATTAAAATCCTGTGAAGATATATTGATTCAATTTGGCGGCCATGCCGCAGCGGCTGGATTTAGTATAGATGCTAGCCGTATCGATGAATTGCGTCAGCGCTTAACCGAGTATTGTAAGGCTCATGTTTCTCCTGATGAGTATATTCCTGTTGTATCCATTGATGCCACATTGCCTGTTGATGATATCGATGTTGATATTGTAGATCGTGTGTCCGCGTTAGAACCGTATGGGATGGGCAATAGTACCCCTATATTTGGCGTTATGGATGCTAAGGTGCAGGACATTATGCTGATGGGGCAACTTAAAAATCACTGTAAGGTGATTTTAGCCACCGCCAATGGTAGCGTTGATGCTATCGCTTGGAATCGCCCTGATTTGTTTAGACATATTTTTCAAGGCATGAATGTGAAAGTTGCCTTTACACTTCAAAAAAATGAATGGCAAGGTTTTGTATCTCCACAACTCATGATTCAAGATATAGAACCTACCGTAGAAGAACCTATTCAATTAAGTGCTGAAGGTTTACGTGAAATATATACAATTGTACGCCTAGCATTAAAAGGCGGCGCTAATTCTTTATACCATGTGGAACAAGAAATTTTGCGGCGTAAACCCACTAATCAAAATGGTTCATCTGCATTGATGGCCCTTGATGTGTTTAAAGAATTAGGTATTATTAGCGAAGAAACGAACGATAATGGACAAGCGATGATCCGTTGGAATGTCATCAATGGTAAGCTTGATTTGACAACATCCGTTACGTTTATTACATATAGTCAGCAGGAGGTGATACAATGATGACCATAAATGAAGAAGGCAAAGCCTTAGTTGAACAAAAAGGCTTTAATAAAGAAGAGGCCTTAAAAGAGTTTATGGATTATGTGCATTCGTATCTAGGAGATGATGAATGCGACCAAATCATGAAGGCTTTCACCCTTGCAGATAAAGCCCATGAAGGTCAATTTAGAGCCTCCGGTGAACCATATATCATGCATCCTCTTGCAGTGGCAGAGATTTTGGCGCATTTGCAAATCGATCATATTACATTGATTGCAGCCTTGCTCCACGATGTCGTTGAGGATACGGAGTATACAAAGGAAGATATTGAAAAATTATTTGGCTCTGAAGTGGCGTTCCTCGTTGATGGGGTAACAAAATTAAATCAGTTCCAATATGAAACTAAAGAAGATCGCCAAATGGAAAATTATCGCAAGATGATTTTAGCCATGGCGAAAGACGTGCGCGTTGTTGTTATCAAACTGGGTGACAGGTTGCATAATATGCGTACCTTGAAACATATGCGTAGCGATAAACAAAAACGCATTGCTAAGGAAACATTGGAGATTTTTGCTCCTTTAGCTCATCGCCTCGGTATTTTCAACGTAAAATGGGAACTGGAGGATTTATCCTTCCGGTACCTAGAACCAGATAAATACTATGATCTCGTTGATCAAATGAAACAAAAGCGTCAAGCCCGTGAAGATATCGTTAACGATACGATGGAACAATTGACGAAGGCTCTTGGTGAGGCCGGTATCAAAGCGGATATCAAGGGACGACCAAAGCATTTTTATAGTATCTATAAAAAGATGAAAAAGGATAATCGCGACTTGTCTCAAATTTATGATTTATTGGCTGTACGCGTTATCGTTGATACTGTACCGGATTGCTATGCCGTTCTAGGTATTGCTCATAGCATTTGGAAACCGTTGCCTTATCGGTTTAAAGATTATATTTCTATGCCGAAATCCAATATGTATCAATCGTTGCATACTACGGTTATCGGTACGATGGGGCAACCTGTAGAAATCCAAATTCGTACATGGGAAATGCATCGTGTTTCCGAATATGGTGTCGCCGCTCACTGGCGTTACAAAGAAGGTAATAAGGGCGCTGATAAAGAATTTGACCAAAAGGTTGCATGGCTTCGCCAAGTGTTAGAATGGCAAGATACGTCTAACCCTAAAGAACTCGTTAATGCTTTGAAATTAGACGTATTCTCCGGCGAGGTATTCGTATTCACACCGAAGGGTGATGTAGTTAAATTACCTATCGGCTCTGTGCCACTCGACTTTGCTTATCGCGTTCATACCGATGTAGGCCATCGTTGTGTAGGGGCAAAGGTTAATGGTAAAATTGTGCCTCTTGATTATACATTGCAAAATGGGGATATCGTCGATATCATTACCTCTAAAACTGGTAAACCAAGCCTCGATTGGCTCAATATTGTAGGATCTTCTGAAAGTAAGAACAAAATTCGCAATTGGTTCAAACGAGAAAATAAAGAAGAAAATATTGAAAAAGGCCTTGAAGCACTTGAGCGCGAAGCAAAACGCCTCAATTACAGTTGGAAAGAACTTTGCGCGGACAATCGTATTCAACAAGTTGTAAAACAGTTGAAGTCCAATACTGAAAACGAGCTCTATGCTGCTTGTGGTTATGGCGGTATACCGGTAAGTACAGTTCTATTGCGATTGGTTGAACTATACAAAAAATCAAAAGAGCATGAAGATGCCCGTAAAACAACGGAACAAATCATTGAAAAACTAAAGGTACAAGGGGCCAAAAAAGCTAAGAACGGCACTGGTGTTCTCGTAAAAGGAGAGCCTGGTGTTATGGTTCGTATGGCGAAATGTTGTAATCCTGTGCCGGGCGACGATATTATCGGCTATATTACAAGAGGTCGTGGCGTATCCGTACATCGCTCTGATTGTACGAGTCTTGGTCATACGCCAGAAGATCTAGAGCGTATGATTGAAGTTTCGTGGGATGAAGCATCTACTGAATCCTTCCATGTAGGCATCGATATTCAAGCTTATGATAGATCAGGCATCCTCATGGAGGTAATGGCGGTGCTTTCAGAATTGAAAATTACCATTACCAATATGAACGCCAAAGTCCTTGAAAATACGAAAAATGTAATGATCAACATTGTTGTTGAAATTCGAGATATATCGCAACTAGATTTTGTTATGACTAAATTGCGTCGTATCCGTGAAGTTTACACGGTACAACGTAGTAAAGGTGGTGCATAATGGATACATCAAATTTAGTTCTCATGCGTATGCCGTTGGGCCCGCTTGGAACCAATTGTTATGTGATAGGCGATAAGGAACAGGGGGAAGCGTTCATTATCGATCCTGCCACTACAGAGGTGTTAGAGGCTTTAAAAAAACATAATGTTAAGCCGAAAGCAGTTCTATTAACCCATGGTCATGGTGATCACATCGGTGGCGTACAAGGCATTGTAGATGCTTACGATGTGCCCATCTATATACATCATGATGATGTGAAATACTTAAGTGATCCTGAATTGAATCTAAGCAATTATAGCAATCCTACACCGATTACTGTGAAAGGGCGCATTGTAGAGGTTCATGAAGGTGATCACATCACATGTGGTGCTATTGATTTGACAGTATACGAAACACCAGGTCACACACCTGGCGGCGTATGCTACTATATGCCGGGTTTAGTATTTGTTGGGGATACTTTATTTAATCAATCTGTGGGGCGCACTGATTTTGTAGAAGGTGATTATGATGCCCTCATCAACGCGATTAAAACAAAGTTATATACATTGCCAGACAATACGATGGTATATCCTGGACATGGTCCAGAAACACAAATTGGTTATGAAAAACAATATAATCCATTTGTAGGTGCTTAATTAATTTATTTAGTAAAGGGGATAGTAATTATGAATACAACATTGGAAAAATTAAAAGAACGCATTAAAGATAAAAAATATAAATTGACTACACAACGTCAAACGATTTTACAAGCTTTCATCGATGCTGAAGAAAATCACTTGAGCGCAGAAGATGTATATGTATTGGTAAAAGAAGTAGCACCAGATATCGGTCTTGCAACTATTTACCGTACATTGGACTTGTTTACAGAACTTGACTTGTTAAAACGCCTTGACTTTGGTGATGGCCGTAACCGTTATGAATTAAATGATGAAGAGTTTGCCCATTTCCATCATCATTTGATTTGTGTGAAATGTGGTAAGGTTTCCGAGTTTGAAGATGATATGCTAGAAACATTGGAATCTATCATTGCAAAGAAATTGAATTTCCGTACCATCGACCATCAATTAAAAGTATATGGTTACTGCAGTGATTGCCAAGCGCATATGACGCCAGCAGAACTTGAAAAGCTCGATAAAATGGCACATCATGCTTAATGGATATCATTACACAGGGCCACTACCGCTTGGATCGGTAGTGGCCCACAACTGTGGCGCAGCCGGATTGTTTTCGCACAATGAAGAGGCTGATGTAATCCTACAGGCTGTCGAATGTGATGATATGTATGTTTTGACCGTATCTATTCGAGGTGTTGAACATACCTTAACAGGGCCCGTATCTTCTATGGGGCGACGCTCAATAGGGCAGTCATTACTCGTATTGTTGCGTACAGAACAGGGGTTGCCTGCTCATAATGAGTGGGGCACGATGGTAGGAGTGCGTCCTACTAAATTACTTCATAAATATATAGACCAATATGGTTCATTAGAGGATGCAACTCGTCACATTAGGGACGAGTTTTCTGTGTCTTTGGAAAAATTAGATATTCTCAGCCGCATTGGGCACTATCAACGTCCTTTTTTAGAATCGCACACTGCAAAGGATATAAGCCTCTATTGTGGAATTCCATTTTGTGAAACACGTTGTATATATTGTTCATTCCCATACGGTTTATATCAAGATTATCAACGACAATCTGAATTTATAGCAGCTTTGTTACAGGATATAGATGATGTACGCCAAATTTGTGAAAGTTATAACTTGCACACCAATACGCTCTATATGGGGGGCGGTACACCCACTATATTGAATAATGAGGATTTTCATCGAGTCCTAACTGGATTATCTACATTGATACCGGAAGGGCGTGAATTCACGGTTGAAGCGGGAAGACCAGACTCTATAACCACTGAAAAAATACAGTCTATGCAAGCGTGTCATGTGAATCGCATTAGCATTAATCCTCAGACGATGGACGATACTATATTACGTCGCATCGGGCGTGGACATAGCGCACAAGATATCGATGATATGTATCAATATGTTAAACAACATACAGATTTTGCTGTTAATATGGATTTTATAGCAGGATTGCCCGGGCAAAATATAAAACATATGGTACATAACATGGATTATATTTGTCATAATTTGCCTGAAAATGTTACAATTCATACGTTAGCTATCAAACGTGGTAGTCCGCTATATGATTTGAACATGCAACATGATGTACCTGATGAGTCAGTGGTAAAACACATGGTGCAGTATGCTAAGGAGCGATTAGAGCAGTCCGGTTATGTGCCGTATTATCTATATCGCCAACAATATATGAGAGGGCAACTCGAAAATATTGGGTATACATTACCAGGTAAAGCGTGTGAATATAATATTCAAATCATGGAAGAGCGGCAAACAATTATGTCTATGGGACCAGGTGGATCATCTAAATGGATGCAGGCCCCTGCGTTTAGACAGAAAAAGCAACACATGCCAAAGGATGTAGATGTATATATAGATACATTAGATGCTTTATTAGCTAAGCGGCATGCATTATGTAAATCATTTTGGGAGGTTGTGTAATGGCTATTAAGAGACCAAGAGGTACACAAGATTTCTTGCCAGAACAAATTGTAAATTGGCATTATATAGAACAGCATATGCGCGAAATTTGTAAAGCTTATGGCTTTAGTGAAATTCGCACACCTGCCTTTGAAGATACAAAATTATTTTTACGGGGCATTGGGGAAACTACGGACGTAGTATCAAAGGAAATGTATACCTTCTCCACTGGCGATGACAAGGAACAAAGCTATACATTGCGCCCTGAAAACACGGCTTCTGCCGTACGGGCTTACCTTGAAAATAAGGTGTATGGTAAAGAAAATTTAACAAAATGGTTCTATATGGGTTCTATGTTCCGTCACGATAAACCGCAAGCTGGTCGCTATCGTGAATTCCATCAATTTGGTGCAGAAGTACTCGGTTCTCCATCTCCTGTAGTGGATAGCGAAGTTATCTGTATGATCGTACAGTTGTTGAAAGATTTCGGCCTTAAGGATCTCAATGTAGAGGTGAACTCTGTAGGTTGTCCAAATTGTCGTCCTACGTATCGTCAAAAATTGATCGAGTTCTTTGAACCTAAAAAAGATCAACTTTGTGAAGATTGCCAAGAGCGGTTGTACAAAAATCCATTACGTTTATTGGATTGCAAAAATGAAACGTGCAAAGCCTTATCCGTAGGTGCCCCTGAAATTCATGAACATCTATGTGAAGAATGTAATACACATTTTGAAGAACTTAAAACATTACTTGATGCGGCGAATATTCAATATAATCTAAATCCACGTTTGGTTCGTGGCCTAGATTACTACACAAAAACTGCCTTTGAAGTTCAATATACTCCATTAGGTGCACAAAGTGCAGTAGCCGGTGGTGGTCGTTATGATGGCCTTGTAGAGGAACTCGATGGTCCTCATACACCAGCTATTGGTTTTGCAATGGGCATGGAACGATTGTTGTTGGCTTTGGAAAAACAAAACTTGTTGCCTGAACCGACAATCGAACCAGCAGTATTTGTAGTGGCCCTTGGAGAGGCTGCAAAATTAGAAGCTTTCAAGATTTGTCAAACATTGCGTAGCGCATATATCACTGCGGAAATGGATGGACAAGGTAAAAGTATGAAGGCTCAATTAAAATATGCTAACAAAATTCATGCAAAATATGTTATCATAGTGGGTGATGATGAATTGGCTAAGCAAGAGGCCATCATTCGTTTTATGGAAACCAGTGAACAAGAAACAGTGCCATTAGCATCTGTTTCTGAACGTATATCTTCTTTGGTGAAAGGATGACAGTAGAATGGAAACAATGAAAGGCTTACACCGTACACACGGTTGTGGCACTATTTCTGAAGCAGAAGTAGGTAAAGAGGTTGTATTATGTGGTTGGGTTGAACGTCGTCGTGACCACGGCGGTTTGATCTTCTTGGACTTGCGAGATCGTTCTGGCATCGTTCAAGTTGTAGCATCCCCAGATCATAATGTGGAATCTTTCCACAAGGCTGAAGATGTTCGTAATGAATATGTGCTTTGTGTACGTGGTAAAATTACAAAACGCGATGAAGAAGCAATCAATCCTAACTTGCCTACAGGCGCTTATGAAATGTATTGTGAAGAACTTCGCGTATTGAATTCTGCGAAAACACCTCCATTCTACATTCAAGATAATATCGATGTAGATGAAAACATCCGCTTGAAATATCGTTATCTTGACTTGCGTCGTCCAGAAATGCAACGTAACTTGATTTTGCGTCATAAGGTGACAAAGGCTATGCGCGATTTCTTCGATAGCCGTGATTTCCTTGAAATCGAAACACCTATGCTTACAAAATCCACACCAGAAGGCGCGCGTGACTATTTAGTACCTTCTCGTGTGAATGCAGGCACATTCTATGCATTGCCTCAATCTCCACAAATTTTCAAACAAATTTTGATGGTAGCAGGCTATGAAAAATATTTCCAAATTGTACGTTGTTTCCGCGATGAAGATTTGCGTGCAGACCGTCAACCAGAATTTACACAACTCGACTTGGAAATGAGCTTCGTTGACGAAGAAGACATTTACGCATTATTAGAACAAATGGTTGCAGAAGTGTTCAAAAAGACATTGGGCAAAGAAATTCCATTGCCTATGCCTCGTATTACATGGGATGAAGCGATGGATAAATATGGTTCTGATAAACCAGATCTTCGCTTTGACATGGCTTTCACAGATGTAACTGAACTCGTAAAAGATACTGAATTTAAAGTATTCCGTTCTGTTATCGACAATGGCGGTATCGTAAAAGGTATCGTAGTACCTGGTGATGCAGGTATTCCTCGTCGTGAACTCGATGATTTGGTAGCATACGTAAATCGCTATGGTGCTAAAGGTTTGGCTTGGGCTTGCTTCAATGAAGACGGTTCCATTAAATCTCAAATCATGAAGTTCTTAGGCGAAGACACAATCCGCAATATCGGTGAAAAAATGGGTGCTAAAGGCGGCGACCTCGTATTGATGATCGCTGACAAACCAGCAACTGTTGCTCGTGCACTTGGTGAATTGCGCCTTGAAATGGCTCGTCGTATGAACATGATTGACGAAGATAAATTGGCTTTCACATGGGTAACAGATTTCCCTATGTTCGAATACAATGAAGATGAAAAACGCTATGTTGCTATGCATCATCCGTTCACAATGCCTCGCCACGAAGATCTTGATAAATTGCAATCCGATCCTGGTAGCGTAAAAGCAATCGCTTACGATATGGTATTGAACGGCGTTGAAATCGGTGGCGGTTCCTTGCGTATTTATCAATCTGACGTACAAGAAAAAGTATTTAAAGCAATTGGTTTATCCGAAGAAGAAGCTAAATCTAAATTCGGTTTCATGCTTGATGCATTTAAATACGGTGCGCCACCTCATGCAGGTTGTGCATTTGGTCTTGATCGTCTCGTTATGTTGATGGCTAAACGTCAATCCATCCGCGACGTTATCGCATTCCCTAAAACACAATCCGCTTCTGATATCATGAGCCAAGCGCCATCTGAAGTAGAACCTAAACAATTAAAAGAATTACACATAAAACCAGATGTAGAGGAAGAAGAACAATCCTTGGTATAATCGCAAGTAAGCATATTATAAAAGGACCGCAAGAATTGCTAAAATTTTAAAAGTCAAGTCTTGTAAATGATAAATCTTTCTGCTACTATTTATGTATAAGATATCCCTGCCATGTGCGTGTGATATCGCAGTTTTGAGCCAACACATTTTCTTCGGGAGTCCAGAACTCTCGTCTGAACGTTACGCCCTCACGGGACAACTGCAGGATGAGGAGGACACCCACCTGCTCTTGCAGGATCAAAACGCGGTACATTACGGCATGGTGGGGCTTTTTTGCATGTAAAGAATGAATGGAGGTAGCATGGATAGTTTATTTGATGCATTACCTACGAATAAATATGAACCACTACCGGTGCGAATGAGACCGACAGAACTTGATCATTTGTATGGTCAAGAACAGGCGGTAGGGAAGGGGACATTCCTTCGCGCCATGGTGGAAAAGGATACAATACCATCCATGTTGTTTTACGGGCCTTGTGGAACTGGTAAAACGACATTAGCCGGTATCATTGCTAAGATGAGCAACAGCCATTTTGTCAATTTAAATGCGACAAATGCAGGTATCGGTGAATTGCGAAATATTATAGAAGATGCGCGGAAACGAGTTCGTTCTTTGCAACAACGAACCATTTTATTTCTCGATGAAATACATCGCTTTAATAAGAGTCAACAAGACGTACTGTTACCCTGCGTTGAAGATGGTACGATTATTCTTATTGGGGCAACTACAGAAAATCCATTTTTTGAAGTCAATCGCCCATTATTATCGAGACTACGACTTATTACATTGGAGGCCTTAACGCCGAAAGCAATTAATCAAATTTTAAAGCGAGCTCTTACAGATAGCGAGGTAGGCTTAGGGGCTCGTAACCTACAGGTAAAGGATGAGTTGCTTGAGGATATAGGTATCTTCGTCAATGGAGATGGTCGTATGGCACTCAATATTTTGGAGCAAGCTGCGGCCATGGTGCACGATAGCGAAGAAATCACTTTAGAAATACTTGAAAAGGTCGTAGGCCGTCGCATTTATACATACGATAAAAAAGGAGATAGTCATTACGATACAATTTCCGCCTTTATTAAAAGTATGCGCGGGTCCGATATACAGGCTACACTTCATTATTTAGCGCGTATGATAGAGGCCGGTGAGGATCCTAATTTTATCGCTCGTCGTATTGTCATTTGTGCCGCCGAAGATGTAGGATTAGCAGATCCACAAGCCTTAATATTGGCTAATGCAGCAGCACAGGCCGCGCATATGGTGGGATTTCCAGAGGCGCGTATCATTTTATCTGAGGCGGCATGCTATGTGGCGTTGGCGCCTAAGAGTAATTCCGCATATCTAGGTATTGATGCAGCTATTTCAGATGTGCGTCATAAAGATTGTGGGCAAGTGCCGGATCATTTACGTGATAGCCACTATAGTGGGGCGAGTAAACTAGGACATGGGCTAACTTATAAATATGCTCATAACTATCCGAATGGATACGTTAAGCAACAATATTTACCGGATTCTTTGGTAAATGCTGAGTATTATAAGGGCGTCGATCGTGGGGTAGAACATAATCTATTAAAAGATTGGAACGATAGACGTAAAGATAAATAGAATAGTCAATATATGGTATAATATAATGATGATTTGAAATAGATTTTTATATAAAAGTAAGGGGTTTGTATACGATTATGGCAGAAGAGAAAAAAACTTCTACACGAGGGCGGAAGCCTCGCAAAAAACGAGCTACACCGGCACCAAAAAAAGAAGGATTTTCACTGCGTAATGAAGTGAAAGGCATTATTGTCATAGGTGTTGCCATACTGGCATTACTAGGCTTTTTTGGCTTTGATTTAGGCATTGTAGGCGAAATATTGACGGGAATATTTCGCTATGGATTTGGCTTTGGGGGCATAATTCCGTGCATTGCTGTACTATGGCTTGGATGGCGTTTGTTATACCAAGGTAAATTTATGTCTATCACACGTCGTGGTCTTCTCATAACAGTTTTTTACTTATTAGCTATTACCATGGTTCCACTATATCGTGTACCTGTCGGTGATGAATTGGCGACTACAGCGCTTGCAGATCAAGGTGGTGTTGTGGGCGGTTTCTTGGCTTCCTTTATACGAACTATGTTCGGTGAAGTTGGCTCCATTATTGTTGTTGCCGTACTTATGCTTTGCTGTGGTCTCCTTATTACGCGCCTATCCTTAGGTAACGGATTGCGTAAGGCTGCTGATAAAACGCAAGTAGGTCTTGATAAGGCAAAAGAAGTAGCTGTTGAAAAGGTAGCGGTAGCTAAAGAGGTTATCGAAGATTGGAATGAACAGCGTAAAGAAGCAGCACAGCGCAAGGCTTATGACCGCGAAAAGGATATGCGATACACCGATGCAGCTCAGAATGCTGTAGAGGCTATTGAAAATAGAGGTGTTGTAGCTGCTAATGATGACTATGAAGTTGAGCCAATCGATACACATACGCCTTCTTCTTGGAAAGAATTAGCTGAGTTAGAGGCTCGTAATAGAGCGGCAGAACGATTAGTACAAATCTCTGAAGAATCTGGTGATGCTGTCGATAACGGTGAAATTCGTACTGATAGTACCGGTGATGATTCAAAAACAATGCCTGCATGGCTTCATGATCATGATGAGGAACATGCCGGTATTGAAGAATTTGATACAGATGATAGTGTTGAGGATGATGTGCATACCACCGATGAATCAGGCCCAGCAGAATACTCTTATCAACCAACAACTATTGGTCCGTTAGAAACCAATCATGCTGCGATTGCAAGTGCTGTACCTGGAAGTGGTGCGGCTGCAAGCTCTGTTAGTGCTGGTGCAGGCATGAGTTCTATGCCATTATCTGTACCATCTTTGGCAAGTACTGCTGAGGATACAGCACAGGTAGCCGTTTCTAAAGATGGACAGATTCATAGAACTTACGATAGACCATATCATTTCCCAAGCCTTGATATTTTGGCGAAAGGGGAGGTAGGTCAAAATAATAATGACGAGGTCGCGTATAATGCGATGCGCCTTGAAGATGTTTTATCTAGCTTTGGCATTTCTGCTAAGGTAGTTAATGCTACGCAAGGCCCAACCGTAACACGGTATGAAATTGAACCAGCCCAAGGTGTTAAGGTAAGTAGAATCGTAAACTTAACAGATGATATTGCTTTGAATCTAGCGGCTCAACATATACGTATGGAGGCGCCAATTCCAGGAAAATCTGCTATCGGTATCGAGGTACCTAATACGAAAACAGAAGCCGTTCACTTGCGTGATGTACTTGATTGTGGTGACTTTAAAGAAGCGAGGGGCGGTATTCCTGTAGGCCTTGGTAAGGATATCGCTGGTAAACCGGTGATTACAGACTTGGCTAAGATGCCACATCTATTGGTAGCTGGTACGACAGGCTCCGGTAAATCTGTATGTGTGAATACATTGATTTCCAGTATTCTCTTTAGCCGTAAACCAGAAGAGGTTAAGTTATTACTTATCGACCCTAAGATGGTTGAATTATCTGTGTATAATGGTATTCCTCATTTGATGGCACCAGTTGTAACGGATATGAAAAAAGCAGCTGCTGTATTGCGCTGGGCCGTTCGTGAGATGGAAGCTCGCTACAAGGCGTTTGCTGCATCCGGTAAGCGCGATATTAAAAGTTATAATGAGGCTCATCCTAAATCGGCAATGCCTCTCATTGTATTGATTATTGATGAGTTGGCGGACTTGATGATGACTGCGCCTGATGATATTGAAGAATCTATTAGTCGATTGGCTCAGATGGCACGTGCTGCCGGTATTCATATGGTACTAGCTACACAACGTCCATCTGTTAACGTTATTACTGGTTCTATTAAAGCCAACGTGCCAAGCCGTATTTCCTTTGCCGTAGGGTCCCAAATAGACTCTCGTACAATCCTCGATATGGCGGGGGCTGAAAAACTATTAGGTAAAGGTGATATGTTGTTCTCTCCAATTGGCGCTAATAAACCAATTCGTGTACAAGGTGCTTTCATCTCAGATGATGAAGTGGAACATTTGGTAGAGTTTGTAAAACAACAACGAGAACCAGAATATGATGATACAGTAACAGCTGAGGCAGAAAAGGAAACCGCAGCACAAGATAATGATGAACAAGATATTTATCGTGATGAGTTATTAGAACGAGCTGTCAATCTTGTGATGGAATCTGGTCAAGCATCAGTATCTATGTTGCAACGTAGATTCCGTATCGGATATACGCGTGCTGCACGTCTTGTAGATACTATGGAGGATCTTAAAATTGTAGGTCCTAATATGGGTAGTAAAGCACGAGAGATTTTAATGAGTCCAGAACAGGTGAAAGCTCGATACTTCTCTGATTCTGAGGAATAGAAAGGGATATACTGTGGCTGAGTTAGGTGAAGAATTACGTCGAGAACGAGTACGTAGAAATCTCACATTTAAAGATATTGAACAAGTACTTCATATTAAAACAACCTATTTAGAAGCCATCGAAGATGGAAACTATGCAGTTATCCCAGGACGTGTATATGCTAAAGGTTTTATTCGCAATTATGGAAATTACCTTGGCCTTGATGGAGATCGCTTAGTGAAGGTTTATCAAAATCAAGTAGGTGAAGTGGATACATTCACAATACGTCCTATTATGCGTCAAAAGAAACAGGAAACCATTAATTCTGTGCAGAGTGAGTACGTTGAGCATCAGATGGCAAAACGTCGTATGTCGCTTGAAACGAGACAGAAAAAGCGACAACGGTCCATTGAACAAGAACGCATTATGCTTGCTATTATTGCCGTATTCATGGTGATATTTTTGATATGGTTGTTTTTATTCTAAGATACATCGTTACAGTTAAAGGAAGGTTATATTGATGGATACATTTTTAGTTACAGAACGCGCAGATATGGAAGCGCGCGGGTGGGCAGAACTCGATTTCGTGCTCATCAGTGGCGATGCGTATGTAGATCATCCATCTTTTGCGCCTGCCGTAATTGGTCGTTATCTAGAATCCAAAGGCTATCGAGTTGGTATTATTGCCCAACCTGATTGGAATGATGTTAATGCTTTTAAAAAATTAGGGAAGCCTCGTCTTGCATCGCTTGTTACTGCAGGTAACTTGGATTCCATGCTCAATAAGTTTACGGCAGCTAAAAAAATCCGTCGTGAAGATGATTACTCACCGGGAGGTGAGGCAGGACATCGCCCCGATAGAGCGACCTTGGTATACTCTAACCGCATGAAAGAAGCCTTTAGAGATGTGCCTCTTATCATTGGTGGCATCGAGGCTTCATTGCGGCGTTTTGGGCATTATGATTATTGGTCGGATACGGTACGTCGGTCCATTCTTGTAGATTCAAAAGCTGATGTACTCATATACGGCATGGGTGAATTGCAGATTATAGAGTTAGCCGAAGCACTTGATCAAAATCGATTTGTAGAATCCTTGCCAAATATTCGTGGCATTTGTTATATGTCAAAAGAGATTCCATCTATTGAGTGCGTTGAAAGTCCTTCTTTTGAAGAAATCAAGGCTGATAAAATGGCCTTTGCCGATGCATTCCGCATTCAATATGATGAACAAGATCCATTCTATGGACGACCTATTGTACAAAAACATGGCGATCGCTATGTCGTACAAAATGTACCGGCTTTACCATTAACACAGGAACAAATGGATGCGGCTTATGATTTACCATACACTCGTAAATGGCATCCATCGTATGATGATAAGGGGGGCGTGCCTGCATTAAGCGAGGTGCAGTTTAGCCTCGTTAGTCAGCGTGGCTGCTTTGGTAGTTGCTCATTTTGTGCTATTACTAATCATCAAGGTCGTATCATTCAAAATCGCAGTCATCAGTCATTGATTGATGAAGCTAAGTTGATGATTAATATGGATGGGTTTAAAGGCTACATTCATGATGTAGGCGGCCCAACGGCCAATTTCAGACATTTAGCATGCGATAAACAAGCCGTCTTTGGCGCTTGTAAAGGTCGCACCTGTGCGTCGCCGGAACCTTGTGAAAATTTGAATACTAATCACGATGATTACATTGCATTATTGCGCAAGTTACGAAAGTTAAAGGGCGTAAAAAAGGTCTTCGTCAGATCGGGGTTACGTTATGACTATGTTTTAGCCGACAATAATAAAGCCTTTGTAAAGGAACTTTGTCAATATCATGTGAGTGGTCAGCTAAAGGTCGCACCGGAACATGTATCCAAACGTGTAACGACTATGATGGGCAAGGCTGGTAAAGAAGAATTTTTGACCTTTAAAAAATGGTTTGAAGAGGCAAATCGTGAATTAGGTAAAAAACAATATTTAGTTCCGTATTTTATGAGTTCTCATCCAGGATGTACATTAGAAGATGCCATAGAATTGGCTGAATTTTTACGAGATCAGCATATGTACCCTGAACAAGTGCAAGATTTTATTCCTACACCGGGCAGTCTTTCAACGTGTATGTATTATACGGGTATTAATCCTCTTGATGGCAAGCCTGTTTATGTGGCTAAAAAAGGTCGGGACAAGGCTAAGCAACGAGCCTTGATGCAATATAAAAACATTGAAAATTACGACTTGGTAAAAGAGGCCCTTATCGAAGCTAATCGGCGTGATTTAATCGGCTTTGGATCTGAGTGCTTAATTCCACCTAGACCAATTGGTCAAGGTAAAGTGCAAAACCAAGGACGAAAAAAAACGGGACAATCGAGAGGCGGTCAATCTCGATATGCTCGAAGTGGTTCTCCTTCACAGGTCAATAAGACTAAGGGAGAACGTAAAAGGAGATTTACGCGATGAAACGATGGATGGCATTTATTGTGTTAATGCTTTTTGTCTTAGGTATGATGGGGTATGGCATATACTTTTATCGGGAGGAGCAAATTGAAAAATCAAAAGCGCCTGTACGCGGTGAAATTACGGTTTATACTGACTTACCTAATAACTTAACAACACTATTAGCTGATAAATATTTAGAGGATAAAAACGTAAAAGTTAATATTATGCCACTCACTGAGGAGCAAATGGAACAACGGGTTTCCTCTAAGTTAGCAGATTCATCTGGTGATGTAGTGATTACATCTGAGGATAACCTCGTCATCGGTGCTAGTAAAGATAAGTTTGCTCCTATTGTAAATGAACGCATAGATGAGGTCTTGGATCGCCTAAAGGATTCAAATGGTTACTGGGTCGGCTTATGGTATGATCCTATCGTTTTTGTACAAAATGAATCATTTTACAATAAACTAGGTCAACATATTACGACTTGGGATACCTTGCAAAAGCCTGGAAACTGGCGTGTGGTGATGACAGATTTCGGAGCTTCTCAGAATGCGGCTAATCTTTTGTACAATTTGGTGGAATATAAAGGCGAGCCAGATGCTCTTGCAGATTTATTAGCTTTAAAAACACATGTTATACAACATTCCAAGTTTCTTTCCACACCTGTACGGCTAACAGCACTTGGTGAATCGGATATTGGCATTGGTAATCTTTCTGATGCACAACAGTACATTCGCCATTCTTATCCTGTAAAAATGATTTATCCTAGTGATGGCACATCATTTTATGTAACAGGTGCAGCGGTGCAAAAAGATTCTAAGCATAAAAATGAAAGTATAGAGTTTATTACCTGGTTACTATCTAGTGAAACTGCAAAATATATGATGAATAATAATTTTACTTATATATTCGCCAATCCTGAAGTTACCGAACCCGTAGATGCACTAGGACGTTCCGTAGTGTTATGGCCTGTTAATGGCGGCTATACAGTGGAGGGAAAAGAACTTTTATTGAATCACTGGGTTAGCCAAGTACGTTTTAAAAAAGATTAATAGAAGAGTATTTCTATAAAATACGTATACAATATCGTTACATTCTATAAATAAGAAAGGATTTAGAATGACCAAATCATTGGGATATATTAGCCTAGGTTGTGCTAAAAATTTAGTAGATACAGAGGTTATGCTTGGATTGTTAAAGGATGATGGTTATACCATTACCGATAATTTACATGAGGCTGACTTAATTATCATAAATACATGTACCTTTATAGAGAAAGCTAAGGAAGAATCTATCAATGCGATTCTTGAAGCTGCTCAGTATAAAGAAACTGGTCGTTGTAAAGGCTTAATTGTAGCAGGTTGCTTGAGTCAACAATACCAAGATGAGTTGTTTACAGAAATCCCTGAAATTGATGCCCTTATTGGTACGGGTGCATGGGATCAAGTTATGGTAGCTGTTGATGCGATTGAACATGGCAATCGTAGCTGCATCATGGAAAATATCACTAATATCTATGATGAACGCATGCCTCGCATTCAAACGACGCCTCGCTACAGTGCGTATGTAAAAATTGCAGAAGGTTGTAACAATGGTTGTACATTCTGTATCATTCCTAAGGTGCGTGGTGCATTTAGAAGTCGTTCCATTGAATCTATTAAGGCTGAAGTTGAACGATTAGCTGCATCAGGGGTTAAAGAAATCGTTCTTATTGCACAAGATACGACTAGCTACGGCATTGATTTAAATAATGGTAAACCATTACTTACAGAGCTGTTAAAAGAATTGACTAAGGTTGAGGGAATCGAGTGGATTCGCATGCTCTATTTATATCCAACATTCTTTAGTGATGAATTGCTTGATATTATCGTCAATGAACCGAAGCTTTGTAAATATGTTGATATACCATTACAACATGTAAACAACGATATTCTTAAACAAATGAATCGTCGTGATTCTCGTGAGGATATTGAGCGATTATTAAAGAAAATCCGCAATGCACCAACTCATGTTACATTGCGTACATCGATTATTGTTGGATTCCCTGGTGAAACAGATGAACAGTTCCAAGAACTTTGTGAATTTGTGAAGGATATCAAGTTTGATAACATGGGTGTTTTCACATACTCTCAAGAGGAAGGAACCATTGCAGGGGCTCGTGAAGATCAAGTACCAGAAGAGGTTAAAGAAGAACGCTATCATACATTGATGTCTATACAAGCTGCTATTTCTGAAGAGAATAACCGCGATTTAGAAGGCACTATTGACTATGCCATGATTGAAGAATTAGAAGAAGGCGATAATGATACTGTTCTTGCAAAAGGTCGTTTGAAATCACAAGCTCCAGATGTAGATGGGAACATGTATATCGAAGACTGTGGCGATAAGGTTAAACCTGGAGATATTGTACAGGTACAAGTAGAGCAAGGTTTTGCTTACGATGTAGTAGCTACTATCGTAGAATAATATTGATTGGTGTATTAGGTAATACCACTATTAACACATCTAAAGTGATGGGAGGTATTTACAATGATTGTAGAATTAATTTCTACAGGTTCTGAATTATTGTTAGGGGATACGGTGAACACCAATGTCTCTTGGTTAGCTCAGGAACTTAATAAATTAGGTTATACCATAGCGTATCAGTCTGTGGTGGGAGACAATCCAGGCCGTATGTCTGAAGTGTTTAAAAAAGCGGCACAACGTGCTGATCTCGTGATTAGTACAGGTGGGTTGGGTCCAACTCAGGGTGATATAACACGGCAAGTTTTGGCATCGTCCTTAAATCGCGGTGTCGTATATAATGATGATGCTATGGCTGAGGTGCGACAGTTTTTCAAACGAGTAGGTCGTGAAATGCCTGATGCGAGTCGTAGAGAGGCTATGTTGCCTGATGGCTCTAGTGTTTTAGCTAATCCTGTCGGTGTTGCACCAGGTGTAGTCACCGTAGATGGCGAAGTAACCTATATACTATTACCAGGACCTCCAGGTGAAATGAAGGGGATGTTTACACAAAGTGTAGTGCCTTATCTTCATAAGCGTTTTGGTTCACAAGGTGTTGTAACGTCTTATCGTTATGGCGTTTATGATATTCGTGAAATCGATTTAGAAGAACGCGTTATGGATTTGATTAAGCAACAATCAAATCCAACCATAGCTTTGTTAATAAAAAAAGGCTACATTGAATTACGCATTACTGCAAAGGCTTCATCTCTCGATGAAGCACATAGATTGTTAAATCCTTGGGATGAAATCATTCGTCGCCGTTTAGGTTCTTTGATTGGCCGCAAGTTAGATATTTCTATGGAGGAAACACTCGGTAATACGTTAAAAGAATCGTCTGCGACCATTGCTACGGCAGAGTCTTGTACATCTGGTTTAGTTGGTAAACTATTGACAAACGTAAGTGGTAGTAGTGATTACTATATGGGTGGCATTATATCCTATAGCAATGATGTAAAACACCGGGTCTTAGGTGTGCCACAAGATTTACTCGATACATATGGCGCCGTGAGCGAGCAAGTAGCCAAAGCGATGGCTGAAGGTGCAAAACGCGTATGCAATACGATATATGCGGTGTCTACAACGGGGATAGCAGGCCCTGGTGGTGGCACACCGGATAAACCAGTGGGCCTCGTTTGGTTTGGCGTAACTGGACCATATGGAACCGTTGCTCACAAAGCTAATCTTATTGGAAATCGAGAAGATATCCGCCAAAGTGCGGCTGAATTAGCATTATACTACATGAATTTGTATATTCAAGAAAAAGGGGATAAATAATGGCTGTTGATGGTAGACAAGCAGCGTTGGATAACGCATTAAAACAAATAGAAAAAGACTTTGGTAAAGGTGCTATCATGCGCCTAGGTGAAGCGGCAGATCGTATGAATGTTGAGGTTATTTCCTCTGGTTCTCTTGCCATTGACCTCGCTGTAGGTGTAGGTGGCTTCCCTCGTGGTCGTGTCATTGAAATTTATGGCCCAGAATCATCTGGTAAAACAACTGTTGCTCTTCACGCTGTAGCTGAAGCGCAAAAACAAGGTGGCGTTGCTGCATTTATTGATGCGGAACATGCAATGGACCCAATTTATGCACGTAATCTTGGCGTAGATATTAATAACTTGTTAATTTCCCAACCAGACAATGGTGAACAAGCCTTAGAAATTACAGAGGCGCTTGTACGTAGTGGTGCTGTAGATATCGTTGTAGTTGACTCTGTTGCTGCATTGGTACCTAAAGCAGAAATTGAAGGGGAAATGGGTGATGCTCACGTAGGTCTCCATGCCCGTTTGATGAGTAAAGCATTGCGTAAATTAACAGGTACTATTAATAAGACAAAAACCGTTGTTATCTTTATCAACCAATTGCGTGAAAAGGTAGGCGTAATGTTTGGTAATCCTGAAACAACGACCGGTGGTCGTGCCTTAAAATTCTATTCTTCTGTACGTCTTGATGTGCGTAAGGGCGAATTGATTAAGGCCAATAATGAAAATGTAGGGGCCCGTACAAAGGTTAAGGTTGTTAAGAACAAGGTGGCACCTCCATTTAAAACTGCTGAATTTGATTTGATGTATGGTCAAGGGATTTCCAGAGAAGGTACTCTTATCGATATCGGTACTAATATGGAAATTATCAAAAAATCTGGCGCGTGGTATTCCTATAATGGGGAACGGATGGGACAAGGTAAAGAAGCGGCAAAACAATATCTCTTCGACAATCCTCAAGTAGCTGAAGAAATCGATCGTATCATTCGTGATACATTGGCAGCTGAACCAGAAACATTTGATGTTGTTGGCGAAGATGCTACACCAGAAGAAGATTAATCGATATAGCATATAAAAAAGGGCTACTGTGTAGCCCTTTTTCATTGAGGTTATTATGATAGACGATATGTTTACAGAAGAGGAAAAGCAGGCTGCGTTAGATCAAGCCTATCGATTTCTTGCACAGCGCTTTTTAAGCTCTTATGAGCTGCGCCAAAAGATGAAACGAAAACAGATTCCATCGGATCTCATCGATTACGTAGAAGAACGATTAATTTACTATGATTACATTAATGATGAGCGTTTAGCGAAACAGGTTGTATCCTATTTGATGAGAGAGCAGAAATATGGTGCATATCTTATAAAGCAAAAAATGAAACAGAGAGGACTTGATGTGCCTCGTGATATTGAAAATTATGATGAACTGGCAGCCGCTTTTCGAATCGTAGATAAAAAATATGGTGAATCTATAAGCGATATTCCACGTATAAAAATAATGAATTTCCTAAAAAACAGGGGATTTTCTATGAGCACTATTACTAAGGTTTGCGAGGCCTATCAATCTTGACAGAAAGGGCTTTCAAGCATAAAATTAAAATAGCCTTGTAAACATATAATGTATTATAGGTTATTAATTTAATATGTTAAAAATCAGGAAACAAGGGGCGTAGTGCCCGTATGTGAAGATACAGGAGGTGAGACTGATTTTAGAGTATAGTCTAATTGCAGTAGTAATGGTGCTAATTGGACTAGGTGTAGGCTATTTTTTACGAAAAAATATCGCTGAAGGAAAACTGAATCAAGCTGAGCAAGAGGCTGAGCGCATTGTCGCAAATGGCGAGCGCATGGCCGAGTCTAAAAAGAAAGAAGCTTTATTAGAGGCGAAAGAAGAAATTCATAAGCTCCGTTCTGATGTAGAACGAGAAAATAAAGAGCGTCGTTCTGAACTACAACGTATGGAACGCCGTATTCTTCAAAAAGAAGAATCTTTGGATAAAAAATTAGACAATATTGAGCACAAAGAGGAAGCTTTACATCGTAAAGAAGCTGACTTAGTTCAAAGCAAAGAAAAAATTGATGCTTTGTATGAAAAGCAAATGGCAGAATTAGAACGTATTTCTGGCATGACCTTTGATGAAGCTCGGAACATCTTGTTAACAAATGTAGAACAAGAAATCCGTCATGAAACGGCTATCATGGTAAAAGAAATGGAACAGCAAGCTAAAGATGAAGCTGAGAAAAAGGCTAAGGAAATTATTTCCGGCGCTATTCAACGCTGTGCAGCTGACCATGTTGCAGAAACGACTGTTTCTGTTGTAGCATTACCTAATGATGAAATGAAGGGTCGTATTATCGGTCGTGAAGGTCGTAATATTCGTGCTCTAGAAACATTAACTGGTATCGATTTAATTATCGATGATACACCAGAAGCCGTAATTCTATCAGGTTTTGATCCAATTCGCCGCGAAGTAGCGCGTATTGCATTGGAAAAATTGATTGTCGATGGTCGAATCCATCCTGCTCGTATTGAGGAGATGGTGGCAAAAGCTCGTAAAGAGGTGGACCAAACAATTAAAGAAGCCGGTGAACAAGCAACCTTTGAGGCAGATGTTCATGGCTTACATCCTGAAATTATCAAAATTTTAGGGCGTTTGAAATACCGTACTAGTTATGGTCAAAATGTGTTAAAACATTCTATCGAAGTATCTCATTTAGCAGGTCTTATGGCCGCAGAACTTGGCTGTGATGTGACATTGGCTAAACGAGGTGGTTTAATTCATGATATTGGTAAGGCGCTAGATCGTGAAATCGAAGGTTCCCATGTGGAAATCGGTGTTGATGTAGCTCGTAAATATCGTGAAAGCGCAGCTGTAATCAACTGTATTGGTGCACATCATGGTGATGAAGAATTCCAAACAGTAGAGGCTGTTCTTGTAGCAGCAGCAGATGCTATCTCTGCAGCCCGTCCAGGTGCTCGTAGAGAAACATTAGAAAATTACTTAAAACGATTATCTAAATTGGAAGAAATCGCTGAATCTTTCGAAGGCGTTGAAAAGTGCTTTGCTATTCAAGCCGGTCGAGAAATTCGCGTTGTAGTAAAACCGGATAAGATTGATGAAGCTGAATCTACATTACTTGTTCGGAATATTGTAAAACGCATTGAATCCGAATTAGAATATCCTGGTCAAATCAAGGTTGTTGTCATTCGTGAAACACGCGTTGTTGATTTTGCTAAATAAGCATTATACCAAAATTGTAGGCTGCAATATTATATTGCAGCCTATCCTTTTTAATTGTAGGCTATTATATTAGAGGATTTTTGAAAGTTTTATCGAATATAGAATTATAGACCCTTTTTTCTATGATTGTATAGTCGATAAAATATAAAAATTAAAAGGAGGTGTTCTGGTGAGTCGATATTTTGAAAATGAATTAATTGAACAAATTAAAGATGCCAATGATATCGTATCCGTTGTATCAGAACACGTTACATTAAAGAAAAAAGGTAAGAATTATTGGGGTTGTTGTCCATTTCACAATGAGAAGACGCCATCCTTTAGTGTGGCTCCTGACAAGGGGTTTTATTATTGTTTTGGCTGCCATGCATCGGGAAATGCCATCAAGTTTTTGATGGAGCTAGAAGGAATTACCTTTGTTGAGGCCTTGGAACGGCTTGCTAATCGAGCTAATATACCATTGCCAGAAGCAAAGCTTTCACCACAGGTGCGGGCAAGAGAGGAACGACGAAAGAAATTATATGAGGCCTGTGATTTGGCGGCGAATTTCTTTCACAACTGTTTGATAAAGACCTCTCTTGGTAAGGTTGGATTAGAGTACCTAAAAAAACGGGGCCTTACAGATGAAACCATAGAAAAGTTTAAACTTGGATTTGCTCCCGATGGTTGGGATAGATTATATAAGGCCTTTAGAGAACGGGGCATCGAAGAATCAATCTTGCTCGAGCTTAATTTAATTCGCAAGAATGACAAAGGGCAGGCCTATGATTTCTTCCGTAATCGTGTTATGTTTCCTATTATGGATGGCAAAGGTCGTGTAGTCGGCTTTGGGGGCCGTGTTATGGATGATAGCACGCCGAAGTATTTGAACTCTCCTGAATGTCAAATCTTTGAAAAGGGTAAAATTTTATTTGCCTTTGATAAGGCTTATAAATCGATACGCGAAGAAAAACAAGCCATATTAGTAGAAGGCTATATGGATGTTATTTCTGCTCATAATAAGGGTGTAACCAATGTAGTGGCTTCGCTGGGGACGGCATATACAAAGGATCATGGTCATATTTTGATGCGCCAAGCAGATGAAATTATCTTAGCCTACGATATGGATGGTGCCGGTCGGCAAGCTGCTGCACGTGCTATTGAATTACTACAGAATACGGATTTTAAGGTTCGCGTGTTGGCTATGCCTGATGGCAAGGATCCTGATGACTATGTGCGAAATCACGGCGGCAAAGCTTTTAAGGAATTAGTAGAAAAGGCTGTTAAGCCGCTCGATTATTTATTAAGTGAATCTCTTATTAAGCATGATACGAATGATGCAGAAGGCAAACAGGCGGTTATGCAAGATATATTTCCTTATATTGCGAATATTCATAGTCAAACGATTCGAGACGATGCATTAAAGGCCTTAGCATTGCCATTATGGCTAGATAACAGTACTATATTCCGCTATTTTAGAAATTATACCCAAAAGGGGAATATTGAATTAGTCGATGAAAAGATTACACAGCCTAAGAAGATTGTCAGTGGTGATGAAGAGTTATTGATGGCTCATGTCATTACAGATTCAAAGGCTTTACAAGAGGTAGTACAATATTTACCGCTTGAGGACTTTCAAAATATTCAATATCGGGGTATAATAGAAAAGATATACACCTTATTTACTCAAACAGGTCAATATGAGCCGGAATCTGTGGAGGACGTATTGACGCCTCAAGAATATGAAATTTTTTCACGGCTTATGATAATTGAGGCAAATGAGGCTGTACCTGTACTTATCCGTAAAATACGGCTACATTCCTTACGGGAACAATATAAAATGCACTCAATTTTGGCCGATCAATTAAAACGTGCAGGAGATTCGACATTTATTAGCGAATTACATAAATGTCAGGAAATACAAAATCTAATTAGAGAATGGTCTAAATAGTAAGTAATAAAGGAGAGCGCTGTGGCTAAGAAAGTACAAAAAAGTCAAATAGAGGAGATTGTGGCACAACTTCTTGAAAAAGGCCGTAAAAGCGGTGTGTTGACACAATCAGAAATTTCAGATGCTCTTCATGAGCAAACTGATTTAACAGCAGAACAATTAGATGATATTTATGTTACTTTTAACAAACTAAATATCGAAGTTGTTCCAGATGTTGAGGACGATGATAAAGACGATGCACTTGAACCTGATGATGATGTCGATGAGGACCGTGATGCAGCATCTGAAAAAAATATTTCCATTGACCTAAGCGTAGATGCTAGTGTTAATATCGACGATCCAGTTCGTATGTATTTGAAAGAAATTGGTCGTGTTCCATTGCTTTCAGCTGACGAAGAAATCGTATTAGCAAAACAAATTGAAGCAGGTGCAGAGGAAGATGCTACATATAAGGAAATTCAACTTAGCAAAAAGGCTAAGAAAAAATTGGTAGATGCTAACTTGCGCCTTGTTGTAAGTATTGCTAAACGATATGTTGGTAGAGGCATGTTGTTCTTGGATTTGATTCAAGAAGGTAACTTGGGGCTTATCAAAGCGGTCGATAAATTCGACTATACAAAAGGTTATAAATTCTCCACCTATGCAACATGGTGGATTCGTCAAGCGATTACGCGGGCTATTGCAGACCAAGCGAGAACAATACGTATTCCAGTTCACATGGTTGAAACTATCAATAAATTGATTCGTATTTCCCGACAATTATTGCAAGATAAAGGCAGAGAGCCAACGCCAGAAGAAATTGCAGAAGGCATGGGTATCACTGCGGAACGTGTTCGTGAAATTCAAAAAATTGCACAAGAGCCAGTATCCTTGGAAACACCAATTGGTGAAGAAGAAGACTCCCATTTGGGCGATTTCATCGAAGACCAAGATGCGGTGGCACCAGATGATGCGGCTAGCTACATCTTGTTGCAAGAACAAATCGAAGACGTTTTCACATGCTTAACAGACCGTGAACAACAAGTATTGATTTTACGTTTTGGTTTGAAAGATGGCAAACCACGTACCCTTGAAGAAGTAGGCCAACACTTTAACGTAACTCGTGAACGTATTCGTCAAATCGAAGGTAAGGCGTTAACAAAATTACGTAATCGTGGTAAACGCGATAAAATTAAAGATTTCTTATAAGATTAGATTACTATTAGGGTTGCTGTACATATACATGTATGGCAGCCCTTTTGTGCTATAATAAAAGTAATATAATACACTAAGTTTTTAGATATATAGGGGATAACATGTATACTGTTAGCAAACGTTTAGAGGTGAGTGCATCTCATCAATTACAATTAGATTATCCAAGTAAATGTCAGAATTTACATGGGCACAATTGGATTATAACCGTTCATGCGCGTAGTGAGGAATTAGATCATAATGGCATGGTGATTGACTTTACGATCATTAAAGAAAAGATTCATGGCCGTCTTGATCATAAACATATCAACGACGTATTAGGGGGTATTAATCCTACTGCAGAAAATATGGCGAAATGGATTGCCGATGAATTAGGGCCAAAATGTTTTAAGGTAGAGGTTCAAGAGTCAGAAGGAAATGTTGCTATCTATGAACGTGATTGAACTATTTTCCTCCATTGATGGAGAAGGGAAACGGCAAGGATTTTTGACTACCTTTTTGCGCCTCCATGACTGTAATATTCGCTGCTCTTATTGCGATACATTGTATAGTTATGGTCCTGAAAGCACTTTTGAAAGCATAAGTGTTCAGGCTGTAGCTGATGTGATTGAACAATTAGAAAATCATCGAATCACCGTTACCGGTGGAGAACCGCTTTTACAGGAACCGGCCATTATTGAACTTATTGATGAGTTAACAATACGTAATGCGCGATATGATTTTAATATAGAAACGAATGGTACAATCATACCTAGCTTTCACAGAGATAATGTATGGTTTACTTATGACTACAAGACGCCGTCATCCTTAGCAGAAGAGGCTATGAACTTAGATATATTCAAGGTAGCTACACCTGCGGATATCATTAAATTCGTAGTTGGTTCTATGCAAGATTTAGACCGTATGGATGAGATTCTAAAAACATATCCTACGGATGCACAAATTTTCGTGTCTCCTGTATGGGGCAATATTGAAGGGGCTACGATTGTTGAGTATATGAAAGCCCACAATTGGCAGAACGTTAGATTCCAGCTACAAATTCATAAATTTATTTGGGACCCTGATGCGAAAGGAGTATAACATGGACACAAAACGAATTGAATCATTAGTGTATCAATTACTGGAAGCATTGGGAGAAAATCCAGACCGTGAAGGCCTCGTAGAAACACCAAAACGGGTGGCCCAAATGATGGAAGAAATGTTTGAAGGCATTCAATATACGAATGCAGACATTGCGGATATGTTTGGTAAAACCTTTGATGTCGATACAAACCAAATGGTAATTGTAAAAGATATTACTTGCTTTTCCCATTGTGAACATCACATGGCCTTGATGTATGATATGAATATCAGCATCGGCTATATTCCTCGTGGCCGTGTCATCGGCTTGTCCAAAATGCCACGCATTGCAGAAATGTGTTGCAAACGATTACAACTACAAGAAAAAATCGGTGAAGACATTGCCGAAGTCATCTCCATTGCCACCGGCACCGACGACGTCATCGTCCACATCACAAGCTCCCATAGCTGCGTCAGCGCCCGCGGCGTAAAATCCGCCAACAGCAAAACAACCACCCTCGCCACAAAAGGCGTCTTCGAACAAGACGACATGATCAACCGATTCCTAACACTCAAAAACGCATAAGACAGTTATCCTGTCTGAGCCCGGAGCACCGTAGATGCTGTAAATTCTTTGCTCACGGAATGTAGGATAGAGTAGAACATGCAGTTCCTCTCAAACGACTTATCTCCTGTTTGAGCCCAGGGCACTGTGAATACTGAAAACTCTTAGGTGCTCAGTTGTCGTATAGTAACAAAAAGAAGGCTTGTCCAAACAACTTTGTCTGTCTAATCCCGGAGCCCCGTAGATACTGAAAATTTCTTGCTTACATAGATGTCGAAGTGTAACGGAAATGTACCGTCCACAAACGATTTTTCCTGTTTAATCCGGGATTCCCGTAGATGCTGTAAATTCTTTGCTCACGGAATATAGGATAGAGTAGAACATGCAGTTCCTCTCAAACGACTTTGCTAAGTCGAGGCCCTAGGCCGAAGACTGTTAAGGCGGTGGAGGCTTGAGAGGAACTGCATGTTCGGAAATAACCTAGTTGACGTAAGCAAGAATTTTCAGTATAATTTTATACGCAAGCTTGGGCCTATAGCTCAGGGGTAGAGCAACCGGCTCATAACCGGTCGGTCCCTGGTTCGATCCCAGGTGGGCCCACCAAACTTGTATAAATTGAATCAATGAAACCTGCTCCGATTGGGGCAGGTTTTTTGTTATAATATAGATATGAAGAATAGATAGTATGAAGGTCGATGGACCTGTTAGTATACGAGGTGGTTATGAAAGCAAGACCTATGATGGATCGTTTAGAGGCGGTCTTTGATATCGTTCCCCATGCAGAATCTATTGCAGATATTGGAACGGATCATGGTTATTTAGCTGTTGAGTTAATTGTGAGAGGCAAGGCCAAACGCGTTATCGCTGGTGATGTTCATAAGGGCCCTTTGGAATCGGCCAAGTCCTATGTTACATCTCGAGGGCTTAGCAATGTAATCGACTGCCGTCTTGGTGACGGTTTGCAAGTTACTAAAAAGGGCGAATTAAACGGCGCCATCTGTTGCGGTATGGGTGGATTTTTAATGCGCGATATCGTCGAGGAAGGTCCGGAACCGCTGGAGTTTTATGTGTTACAACCTCAGAATGGCCAGGCCGAATTACGCCAATATATGGTGGAAAAAGGATACCGTATTGTCAAAGAAATTATCATGAAGGATATGGGGAAAATGTACACTGCATTTGTAGCCGTTCGTTTTGACTGTATCGATACATATGGTGACAATGCTAGCTATTCGATTCATTCTGACGATGCTCTTTATGATACATTGCCAAAGACCTCTATTCTTTGGTCTGTAGGGGCTTTATTAGCCAAAGAGAAACCTGCATTGTGGAATGAATATGTAGATTTTTTGATATATCAACGACAATGTGCGCTAGATGGCATGACAGTGGAACTTTCACATACGGAGAAATATAAACAATTACAACATGAAATAGATGAATTGGCCAGCCTGCGCTAATTATCGGTTAGGAGTGATACGATGGTGTTAGCAAAACAAATTATAGAATCGATGGAACAATGGGCACCGCCTCATTATGCTGAGTCATGGGATAATGTAGGCCTTATGGTGGGTTCGAAACAACGCGATGTATCCAAAATCATTACGACTCTCGATATTACACCTGAGGTCATAGAATATGCGATGGTTGAACAGGCCCAAATGATCATTAGCCATCATCCATTTATTTTTAAAGGTTTGAAATCATTACATTTAGATAGTCCTCAAGGAACATTAATCGAGAAACTGATAAAAAATGATATTGTTGTATATAGTGCACATACGAACTTAGATATTACCATTGGCGGGCTCAATGATATGTTGGCGAACCGATTAGGATTGACGAATGTGAGAGGCTTTGTTCCGACAGGTTCTGATATGGTATATAAAATTACCACCTTTGTGCCGACTGATACTGCCGATGCAGTACGTGAAGCAATGGCTAGTGCTGGCGCTGGTCGTATTGGCAATTACGAATCATGTAGCTTTAGTTTTACAGGCGAAGGTCGGTTTAGAGGTAATGATGAATCCCATCCGGTCATTGGTGAAGCTGGAACATTGACGGTTGTACCAGAGGTGGCCGTTAATGTTATCGTAGATGGTGCTCATAAACAGGCTGTTATCAATACTATGAAAGAGGCTCACCCTTATGAAGAGGTGGCATACGAAGTATTTACGTTACATGAACCTAATGTAGGTCGTACGTTAGGTCGTATCGGTGAATTGCCTGAGACTATGGATTTTGAAAGCTTCCGCGAGCACCTCCAAGAATCTTTGCCACATGCTAATCTTAGATTTGGAGGCATTAAAAAAGATTCTATTAAAACGATAGCCCTTTGCTCTGGTGGTGGTGCAGAGTTTATCAAAAATGCAGTTAAGGCTGATGCATATGTAACAGGAGATGTAAAATACCATGATGCACAGTTAGCTAAAGAACTAGGTTTACTCGTCGTAGATGCAGGTCATTTTGGTACGGAAGAGATTGTGGCTGAGGGTATCCGCGATTATTTACGAGACCAATCTGACAAAGGTGGCTGGGATATTACTGTACAATCCTTTGAGAACCAAGCAGATTTTTTCTTTGAATAAAAATCTATTTTAATAGTAAATTTCGATATTCTTGCATAGTATATACAGCTATGATAAACTGAATTGAAGCAAGTATGAAAGACGGTTGCGAGTCCATTGGACTCGAGGAAAGTCCGAGCTCCATAGGGCAGGATGCCAGATAACGTCTGGCGAGGGTGACCTTAGGGAAAGTGCCATAGAAAAGGAAACCGCCACGTCAGTGGTAAGGGTGGAAAGGTGAGGTAAGAGCTCACCAGCAGTCTGGTAACAGGCTGGCTCGGTAAACCCCATCCGGAGCAAGACCGAATAGGGAAGGGTTAACGGTGGTCCCGCCTACCTTCCGGGTTGTGTCGCTCGAGCGTGCAGGCGACTGTACGCCTAGAAAGATAATCGTCACCGCGCAAGCGGAACAGAACTCGGCTTAATGATTGCTTGCTTCTTATATAGTTTATAATATGTAACACATAAAGGAGGCCTTTCGATGGCTATTACTGCTATTACAAGCGTAGAACAATTTGATGAATTAGTATTAGGTTCTAAAGAGCTCGTTATTGTAGATTTTTGGGCTGGCTGGTGCGAACCTTGCACAGTTATGCGTCCAGAAGTAGAAGCTGTAGCAGAAAAATTGGACGGCCGCGTTAAATTCTTCAGCGTAGATGCAGAAGATAAGGCTTTGCGTCCTATTCTTTTAAAAGAAGATGTAGAAGGTATTCCTTCCATGGCATTCTTTAAAGAAGGCAAACTATTAGATCGTCTTGCGGGTTACAAAAAAGCTGCTGTATTAGAATCTTTGATCAATGAAGTGATTAAACAATTCTAATTGATGAGAACACCTAACTGGATAATAGTAGATATTATCTAGCTAGGTGATTTTTTTATCAATTTTTTTGATATATATACATAATGTCATAGTTTTATGTAATTTAAAATGATATAATAAGTTAATCGAGATAATATATCTCTCAATAGTTATAGTTGATTAGGTAATATATACATATTGCTGCAAAGTTGTTGTAAGGAGGCTGTATTCCATGAAAAATCGTGTGAACAGTTTATGGACTCTCTTCCAAGAGAGACGTCTCAGTCGACGTACATTTATGAAATCTTGCGTGGCGTTGACTGCTATTCTAGGGTTGCCACCTACTATGCTTGATACAGTTGTAAAAGCTGCAGAAACAACAGAATTACCTACTGTAATCTGGCTTCATGGTCACGAATGTACCGGTTGTAGCGAATCCTTTATTCGCTCTTCCTCACCATTTACATCCGATGTGATCTTGAATATGATTTCTTTGGAATATGATGATACATTGGCTGCAGCATCTGGAGAACCTTTAGAGGAACACCTTAAAAAAATCATTGCTGAGAAAAATGGCAAATATATCCTCGCTGTTGAAGGTGGGGTTCCATTGGATGAAAATGGTATCTACTGTACAGTAGGTGGCCGTACATTTAAGGAATCTTTATTAGAAGCTGCTAAAGGCGCTGCTGCAATTATCGAGTATGGTTCTTGTGCATCTTGGGGCGGTATTCAAGCGGCAAAACCAAATCCAACAAATACAGTGTCTGTATCCTCTGTTGTATCTGGTAAACCTATTATTAAAGTTCCTGGCTGTCCTCCAATTCCAGAGGTTATGACTGGTGTAGTTATGCACTACGCATTATTTGGTCAAATTCCTCCTTTGGATTCTCAAGGCCGTCCTAAACAATTTTATGGCAATCGCATTCACGATACTTGCTACCGCCGTGCGTTCTTTGACTCCGGTTTATTCGTTGAAGAATTTGACGATGATGCATCCAAAGCTGGTTGGTGCTTATATAAAGTAGGTTGTCGTGGACCTCAAACATATAATTCTTGTGGTAATTTGCGTTGGTGGAATGGTTTGTCCTATCCAATTCAATCCGGTCACGGTTGTATTGGTTGCTCTGAAAAAGGCTTCTGGGATAACGATGTATTCTACAAACGATTACCAGATATTCCATTGGCAAACACCATTACTACAGCTGATACAATCGGCACAGTAGCTGCTGTTGGTGCTACCGCTGCAGTTATCGTACATGGTGCTGCAACTCTTACGCGTAATAAAATTCTTGATATGAAAGAAGAAAAACGCTTGAAAGAACAAGGCTTATGGGATGAAAAGAAACATAATAATGGAGGAGGTCACTAATGAAACGCGTAGTAGTAGATCCGATTTCCCGTATTGAAGGTCATTTACGGGTAGAAATAAAAGTTGATGAAGCAAGTGGTAAGGTAGAGGACGCATTGTCCTCTGGTACTGCTTGGCGTGGCATCGAACTTGTTGCAAAGGACCGCGATCCTCGTGACCTTTGGGCATTTGTGCAACGTATTTGTGGCGTATGTACAACAACACATGCATTGGCAGCGTTACGTGCTGTAGAAGATGCAATTGGTATTTCCATCCCTAAAAATGCAAACTACATTCGTAATATCATGCATAGCTCTTTAGATGTGCATGACCATCTCGTGCATTTCTATCATTTACATGCACTTGACTGGGTTAGCCCAGTAGCTGCACTTAGTGCGGATCCAGCTAAAACTGCACAATTACAAAATGACGTATTAGCTACTTATAATGTAAGCGGTCTAGCGCCAGCTGAAACAGCATCTAAAGATTCTGCATATCCTAAGGAATTCCCTAAAGCTACAACTGCTTACTTTACAGCTGTACAACAAAAGGTAAAGAAAATCGTAGAATCTGGCCAATTAGGCATTTTCTCTGCTCAATGGTGGGATCATCCTGATTACCAATTATTGCCACCAGAAGTTCATTTGATGGCCGTATCTCATTACTTGAATATTCTAGACCGTCAACGTGACGTAGTTATTCCTCACGTTGTATTCGGCGGTAAAAACCCTCATCCACACTATATTGTAGGTGGTATGCCATGTTCTATTTCTATGAATGACATGAATGCACCTATCAATACACAGCGTCTTGCTGCTGTAGAACAATCTATTGCATTGGCTAAGGATTTAGTAAGTAATTTCTACTTGCCAGATTTATTAGCTATCGGCAAAATTTACGTTGAAAAAGGCATGGTCGATGGTGGTGGCCTTGCGAAAAAACGCGTTATGTCTTATGGCGATTATCCTGATGATGCGTATACAGGTATTTCTGATGGCGATTACCATAAAAAATGTATCGTTCGCTCTAATGGTGTTGTAGAAAACTTTGCATTAGGTGTAGATAAAGCTACATTTATCCCATTAGAAGGTAAGGATTTTATGGATCCTCAATACCTCAGTGAAGAGGTTGATCACTCTTGGTTCGCATATCCAGATGGCACTAGCACACTTCATCCACTCGATGGTGTGACAGACCCTAAATTTACAGGTCCTAAATCTGGTACAAAAGAAAAATGGGAATACCTTGATGAAGATAAAAAATATTCTTGGATCAAGTCCCCAACTTTCAAAGGCAAAACAGCAGAAGTGGGTCCACTAGCTAAATATATCGTTGTATATACAAAGGTAAAACAAGGCATTATCACTGATCCAACTTGGGCTGAATCCATGATGGTTCGTCAAATCGATACTGTATCCCAAGTATTGGGTGTGCCTGCTCATGTATGGATGACGACAATGGTTGGCCGTACCGCATGTCGTGGCCTTGATGCACAAGTGGCTTCTAATATTAGCCAATACTTCTTTGATAAACTCGTAGCTAACATTAAAAATGGTGATACTACTGTTGCGGATACATCTAAATTTGAGCCAAATAAATGGCCTAAGGATGCTAAAGGCGTTGGTCTTGTAGAAGCACCTCGCGGCGGTTTGGGTCACTGGATTCATATTAAAGATGGTCGTTCTGCAAACTATCAATGTATCGTACCATCTACATGGAATGCATGTCCTAAGACAGCAGCTAACGAACATGGTGCATACGAAGATTCTATGATTGATACACATGTTAAGATTGCGGACAAACCTCTTGAAATCTTGAAAGTTATCCACTCCTTTGACCCATGTCTCGCATGTGCAACCCATTTATACAATAAAAAAGGCGAAAAAATCGTTTCCGTCAATACAGATGCATTGTGTAAATAAAGGGTGGTGGGCTTATGTTAATACATACTGACAAAAAAGCGTATGTCGTATTTAGTTTATGGCTACGCATATTCCACTGGACAATGGTGCTTTCCGTAACAGCTTTATTCTGGACTGGCCTTTATATTGGTGATCCAGGTTTTGCAGCTATTACAGGTCATCCGGAACCAACTTTCGCTATTGATGGCTGGTTCTCTATGGAGACGATGCGTCGTATCCATTTCATTGCGGGTGTTATTTTGACATTCTCCTTTATATTCCGATTTGCTGGTGCACTTTGGAATCGCGGAGATAGATTATTGCCTAAATTCCGTCAAAAACGGTATTGGTATGGCCTTCGCGAAACAACATTGCACTATTTGATGATTCCACAAAAGCATGAACATCACTGGTTGCGTAACTCCTTGGCGAGAACCGCATATATGATGGTATACATCATGTTCTTCTTTGAAATCATCACAGGTTTTGCAATGTATGCCATGATTGATCCGAATGGTATTATAGGAACTCTCTTTGCACCGATTATTACGTTATTTGGTGGTGAATATAAAGTTCATATTATCCATCACTATATTGCATGGGGCTTCTTATTCTTTACCATCATTCACGTGTACATGGCATTTAGAGAAGATGTTATGGAAGAATCTGGCGAAGTATCTGCTATGGTTTCAGGCATGAAATATTATGCTCATGACCCTATTGATATTGAAGACCTTAATGGTAAACGCCGTCGTGGTGAACGTATCGATAAACCATCTGGTACTACATATCGTCCAAGCAATCCTGACGATCCACGAGAAAAGGAATTACAAGATGACTAATATAACCACTGAAGAACAATTTGGTGGCATAGAATACGCGGGCTCTGAGAGCCCGCGTATTGATTTACATGCCATTTATGATGATTATGAGAATTCTATTGTCGTCCTTGGGGTAGGTAATATTTTGCTTACCGATGAGGGCCTTGGAGTTCATGTTGTAGAAGATTTGAAAGCTAACTATACTTTCACCCCTCAAATAAGCTTGATTGATGGCGGAACGATGGGCATGGAATTATTGACCTATATGCGAGGCATGAAGAAAATCCTCTTGATTGACGCCGTTAATGGTGGCGAAGCCCCTGGTACCATCTATGAGTTTCCACATCGTGAATTAGAACAATATTTTACGGACCATATTTCGGTTCATGAAGTAGGCATGCAAGATATATTGCGCATTCGTGCCATTCAAGAAAATCCATTGGAAGATGCCATTGTTATAGGTGTTGAACCAGAATCATTAGAAGTTGGTTTTGAACCTAGCGCGCCTGTACAAAAGGCATTACCTGAGGTAAAAGAACGCGTTTTACGTGTTCTTCGCGAATGGAGCGTACAAATCGAACCTAAATAAACTGATATGTTTATAGATAAATAAGAATAGATTGATAGGATGAGAAAGGAGGGACACTATGATTGAAAATTACAATAATGTACGGGCCGTTCTAAATGAGTTGCGTCAAGCTCTAAAGCAATTACGTGAAACTGGTGCAACCTATTCCATATATATTGAGAAGACAGGCCTTGCTGAAGAAGAGCAAGTAGAGGTGCTAGAAACTTTGGGGCGTGGACATATTACGATTACCTTCAATGAAACAGATCAACCTGTAGAATGGTATGAATCTCAATTTTCTGGCATTTGGGTTGGTACCTATAAAAATGGTCGTGATGACTCAATCTTACATACGGTAGAGGTAGCTCGTTATCCTGAAGTAGTAGGTGCTTTTGATGAAGATATGGTGACAGCAGAAGAAGATCTTACGACATGGATTGATGCTGCGGGGCTATAAAACAAATAGTTTAATGCCTATATATATGATATGCGTAAAAGTGTATAAATATAACGTTTTAATAAATGAATAGCTCATTAATAAGCGTTTGAGATAAGACTACAATATGAAGAGAATGAACCTCAAAATCCTGAAAAGTAGCATAGCTATGGGGATTATGAGGTTCATCTTCTTTATTGTCAACCTTTTAAATTTGCCTATATTGACGATTTAACGCTAAAATATAGAAGTAATCGACGGAGGATATATGTTAGTTTCAATTGTTGTACCTGTATATAATGAAGAAGAAAATATAGCTATTTTTTACAATGCCGTAACAAAAGTTATGACAGGTCTACCATATGAATATGAACTTATCTATGTCGATGATGGATCTACGGACTCGTCTGTTGTCGTTTTGCGCGAGATTGCAAAACTTGATACGCGAGTTAAGGTCGTGTTGTTGGCACGGAACTTTGGTCATCAGACTGCGTTGACATGTGGTCTTGATTATGCCAAAGGTGATGCGGTAATCACCATGGATGGTGATATGCAACATCCGCCAGCTTTGATTCCTGAACTGATACGTTTGTGGGAGGCTGGTTACGATGTGGTACGTACCATACGCGACTCTACGGAGGATGCCAGCTGGGCAAAATCCTTCACATCTAAATATTATTATAAACTGATGAATAAAATGGCAGATGTTCCCATCGTAGAAGGGGGATCTGATTTCCGTTTAATGAATCGTAAGTCGCTAGAAACTTTGAAACATTTTCGTGAACACGGACGTTTCTTGCGTGGCATCGTTGGTGCACTTGGCTATCGCCAAGCAGAACTTCACTTTGTTGCGCCTCCTCGCTTTGCAGGGGTTTCGAAATTCAGTGTGCGCAAAATGATTCGCTTTGCTCTTGATGGGGTAACAGCGTTTTCTCGCGTACCATTGCGTGCGGCTTTGTATGTAGGTGTCCTATGTGGGGGCTTGAGTTTTCTCTTAATACTACATTTGCTCTACGTGTACTTAACGGGTCAAGCATTAAACGGGTGGACCACCTTGGGCGTGTCCATATTATTTATTGGTGGTATCCAATTAGTCGGACTTGGTATCATCGGCGAATACGTAGGACGCGTATTCGAAGAGGTAAAACAACGTCCATTATATTGGGTGAAAGCTGCTATAAATTTTGATGGTGAAAATCCAGAAATAGCTTATGAACCATCAAAAGCTGATATATTTATAGCCAATCAAGTACCTGGCCCTGAAGAAGATAAAGACTAGCTGTATTTGTTGGATGCAAATAGAGAGACGGTTAGTATATTTTGAATAAGTAAACTCACTTTGAAGTTTTAGGAAGGCAGAATATGAAGTCAAAATATAGTAAGAGTAAAATTGCGGCATTAACATTAACATTTGTATGTGCTACCACTGCGATGGCAAGCGCTACAACATTACAATATGGTGATAAAGGTAGAAACGTAATCGCTGTACAACAACAATTAATTAAACACGGTTATAATGCAACCGATAAAAATGGTGTGTATGGTAAGGAAACAAAATGGGCTGTACGCCTATTCCAACAAGATCGTGGTTTACCTGTAGATGGTATTATTGGACCAGCAACGTACAATGCATTGATGGGGGCTCCTCGTACAACTAAGGCAGTATTATCCAATAATGCGGCTGCAAAAGCAGTGGCAACAAAATCTGCTTTCACAAATCAAAATGCTCAATCTAGACGTCTTGCAGGCCAAAACGTTAAGTTGAATAATTTGAAAAAGGTACAAACGCCAAACAATATTCATGCTATTTTGGCAGAAGCCGATAAATACCGCGGTGTTCCGTATGTATTTGGCGGTACTACACCAAGTGGTTTTGACTGCTCTGGTTATGTTAAATATGTATTTGCAAAACAAGGTATTGCGCTGCCTCGTTTAGCGGATGAACAATACAATGTAGGTGTTGAAGTTTCTCGCGCGAACCTTAAAGCTGGTGATTTGGTGTTCTTTGAAACCTATGAACCAGGTCCATCTCATTCCGGTATTTACATTGGCAATGGTAAATTTATCAGTGCTACATCTAGCCGTGGCGTAGCCGTAGCTGATCTTGATACGGGTTATTGGGGCGAACGCTATATTGGCGCGAAACGCGTTATATAACATACGGTTTCTCCATGTAGAACCATTGGTGAACTATATATGAGCCATAAAAAGGGGCTATACGAATCAATTATGTTCTGTTGATTTGTATAACCTCTTTTTTTGTATCTTTTTTTATGGCAGCTAGATGGAATAGAGAATGCTAATAAAGGTTAATTATATCCGGATATATATAGGTTATAATAGATTTTCTATGGTTTTTACGTTATAATTAAGAGTAAATTATTTTAGGAGGAATATACACATGAAAGGTAATGAACTGCGTCAAGCATACTTGCAGTTTTTTGAAAGCAAAGGACATTTAAAATTAGATAGTTTTTCTCTTATCCCAGAAAACGATCCGTCTCTATTATTGATCGGGGCAGGTATGGCGCCATTAAAGCCTTTCTTTACAGGTAAATTGGTACCTCCTTGTCATCGTATTACGACAAGCCAAAAATGTATGCGTACTGGTGACCTTGAAAACGTAGGCCGCACAGCACGTCACCATACATTCTTTGAAATGCTTGGTAACTTCTCCTTCGGTGATTACTTTAAAAAAGATGCTATTCACTGGGCATGGGAATTCCTAACAGAAGTTATTAAACTCGATAAAAACAGATTATATGTCACTGTATATCCAGATGACCAAGAAGCATATGATACATGGCACAATGATTGTGGCGTAGAAGAAAGTCACATTACACGCCTTGAAGATAACTTCTGGGAAATCGGTGAAGGTCCATGTGGTCCAGATAGCGAAATCTTCTTCGACCAAGGCCCTGAACATGGTTGTGATGATCCTAACTGTGCACCTGGTTGTGACTGTGACCGTTACCTTGAAATTTGGAACCTCGTGTTCACTCAATTTAATAAAATGCCAGACGGTTCCTATGAGCCATTGCAACATAAAAACATCGATACTGGCGCCGGTCTTGAACGATTGGCTTCCGTATTGCAACATTGCAAAACAAACTTTGAAACAGATTTGATTTTCCCAATCATAGAAGCGACTGCAAAACGGGCTGGTGTTAAGTATAACGAAGACCCAAATACAGATGTATCCTTGAAGGTTATCGCTGACCATGCTCGTGCTGTAACTGCATTGATTTCCGATGGTGTATTACCATCCAATGAAGGCCGCGGTTACGTATTGCGTCGTATCTTGCGCCGTGCTGTACGTCATGGCCGTTTGCTTGGTATCGAAGGTTTATTCTTAACACCACTTATCGATGTAGTTGTAGATATTCTTGGCCCTGGTATCAAATCCATTGCTGAAAAACAAGACTTCGTTAAACGTGTCGTTCAAAACGAAGAAGAACGTTTCAACCAAACATTGGAACAAGGTCTTGAGTTATTGAATTCCTTAATCGATACATTGGCTGCTGAAAAAGCAACTGTAGTTCCTGGCACAGAAGTATTCAAATTATATGACACATATGGATTCCCTTGGGAATTAACAGAAGAAATCGCATCCGAACGCGGTTTCACAATCGACCATGAAGGCTTTGATGCTGCCATGAAAGAACAACGTGAACGCGCTCGTGAAGCTCGCGTAAAAGAAGATGCAAAGGTAGCTACACCAGATATTACATTCTTAAAAGACGAAGAACTTGTAGAAAATGAAGCGGAAACTGCATCCTCTGTATTGATGCTTGGTAAAGGCTCTGAACGCTTGCAAACAGCTGTTGATGGCGATGAAATCACTGTTATCGTACGCACTACACCATTCCATGCAGAAGGGGGCGGTCAATTAGGCGATACTGGCTTTATCGTTGGTCCAATGGGCAAGGTAGAGGTTCATAATACAAAACGCTTACCAGAAGGTACTGTATACCACATCGGCACTGTTGTAGAAGGTTCTATCTCCGAAGGTGATGATGTAACTCTTGAAGTAGATACAGCTCGTCGTGCAGCAATGGCTCGTAATCATACAGCAACTCACTTGTTGCATGCTGCGTTAAAACGCGTGCTTGGTGAACATGTTAATCAAGCAGGTTCTTTGGTAACACCTGATTACTTGCGTTTCGATTTCACACATTTCTCCCCTGTAACACAAGAGGAACTTGATCAAATCGAAGCCCTTGTAAACGAAGAAATTCTTAAGGCCACAGATCTTGCTATTGCTGAAATGTCTATGGACGAAGCAAAAGCAAAAGGTGCTATGGCACTCTTTGGCGATAAATATGGCGACGTAGTTCGCGTAGTAGAGGTTCCTGGCTTCTCCGTTGAATTGTGCGGCGGCTCTCATGTAGGCAATACAGCTTTCATCAGTTCCTTCCGTTTAACATCTGAATCCGGTATCGGTTCTGGTGTACGTCGTATCGAAGCGATTACAGGTCGTGCCGCTCTTGATGCAGCAAAACATGATCGTTTGACTATCGAACGCATTGCTAGTGAATTAAAAACTAAACCTGCCCAAGTAGAAGAACGTTTGCACCAAGTATTGGCAGAGGCTAAAGAAACAGCTAAAGAATTAGACCAAATTCGCAAAGAGGTTTCTGCTGCAGGTGCTGCTGATATCGTAGCTGGTAAGGTTATGATTGGCGATGTAGCATTTGTTGCTGCGTCTGTGAAAGCATCCTCTATTGATGAATTGCGTGATTTCGCTGATATGGGCCTTGATAAATTAGATGGTTCTGGCGTAGTACTCGTAGGTGCCGCTATGGGCGATGACAAGGTAAACTTTGTATGTAAAGTTTCCAAAGATGTTGTCGGTAAAGGCGTAAAAGCTGGTAATATCGTTAAAGCAGCAGCTCAAGTAGCTGGTGGTAATGGCGGTGGTCGTCCAGATATGGCGCAAGCAGGCGGTAAAGAACCAGCTAAATTGATGGATGCATTAAAAGCAGCTGGCGAAGCTGTTAAAGAAGCTCTTAACGCATAATACGTTCTATAGGTATATCTTGCATATGCTATAATAGAAACATACAATACATATATGTGGGCCACGTACGTGGCCCATTCATACAAAGGAGGGATACCCATGAAGGTTTCAGATGAAACTATGTTATTCCGTAAAGTAGACGATGAACCGATGACTGCCGAAGAGGTATTGACTCGCGTTTATAAATCTATTCAAGAAAAAGGATATAATCCTATCAATCAAATCTTAGGTTATCTTATCTCTGGGGATCCAGCGTACATTACAAGCTATAATAATGCACGTAGTGATATTCGCCGTTTAGAACGCGATGATTTAATCGAAGAATTATTAAAAGAATACGCAAAGGCTAAACAACTATAATGAGGATTATGGCATTAGACGTAGGTAGTCGCACCATTGGCATCGCATGTAGTGATGCGCTATTGATGACTGCTCAAGGTATAGAAACGATTCGTCGTACATCCTTAGAAAATGACTTTAACCGATTGCGTGAATTGATTTCAGAATACGAAGTGCATGAACTCGTAGTGGGCATGCCGAAGAATATGAACGGCACCAAGGGTGAGCGCGCTGAAAAAACGGAAGAATTTGTCGAAAAAATGAAGGCTGTCATCGACTTGCCTGTTACATTTTGGGATGAACGTTTATCTACCGTTATGGCCGAACGTCAACTCATCGCAGCAGATGTGAGTCGTAAAAAACGAAAGGGCGTCATCGATAAAATGGCTGCTGTCGTTATTTTACAAGGCTATTTAGACAGACTACAATTTAGTAAATCTTAATTCGCATAGATATCTAATGCGAATATCATACAGGTTCTTATATACATAATAAAGGAGGGAATACCCATGGTTGATCAAAATTACGAAGGTGAAATTTTCTATCTCGAATTTGAAGATGAAGATGGTAACAAACAATATTTTACAGAAGATGTAATCTTGAATCATGAAGGTCAAGAATACGCTGTACTTGTTCATGTACAAGATGAAGAACATGAAGGTCAAGATGATACATATATGATTTTGGCTCGCATCGAAACAAACGATGAAGGCGAAGAGGAATATGTTCCATTAGATGAAGATGATGAAAACTTCGAAGTATTGGTAAATATGTACGAAGCAATGGGTGAAGAAGAGTAATTTCTAAGCTCTCAAAGACTCTAGTATAACGGTTGTTATACTAGGGTCTTTTTTGTAATTGTAATCTCTTGTGTACTAATTGACTCATGGTTATTTGGTATGATAGATAATATAAAAGAAGAGATACATCGAAAGCCTTTAATATGGTATAATAAGGTGATATACAATAGTTTGTAATAGAAAGGAACTCATCCATGAGAAAAGCCTTAAAATATGTTTCCGTAGGTGTTCTTAGCCTTGCTATTTTAGGTGGTGGTGCTTTAGGTGCATCCTATTTTGTACCAAATACCTTTAACGATGACGGTGGATCTCAAGTCCTCGTAATAGGCAAGGATGCAACAGGAACAGAAATTGCCGATATGCTCTATGAACATGGACTAATTCGGTCTACACAGGTGTTTAAATTATGGTTAGCTCTTAGTGGAACCGGTTCAAAACTACAATCTGGTCACTACCAAATTCCAAATAAGGTATCGGTCCATGAATTAATTAACTTATTACAAGAGGGTCACGTTGAGTCCATTAAATTAACGATTCCTGAAGGGTATACCGTAGGGGATATCGCCATTGCTCTTGAAAAAGCTCAAATTATGAAAGCTTCCGATTTCTTGGCAGAGGCGAAAACATTCGTCCCATACCCATATATGAAGGGTACTAAACCGACTACATACCCTGTAGAAGGTTTCCTTTTCCCAAGCACTTATGAAGTGCCAGTTGGTGCTACGCCAAAGGATGTCATTTTGATGATGTCTGAGCAAATGAATCGCTATTTAACACCAGCTGTTAAAAAACAAATTCAAGCACAACACATGAGTATTCATGATTTTGTAACCTTAGCATCCATCGTTGAACGTGAATCATTATATGATGCGGATCGCCCAACTATTGCGGGTGTATTTAAGAAACGCTTAGCACATGGTATTCCATTGCAATCTGATGCAACTATTTCTTATGTTCTTGGTTATGCAAAGGAAAATGTAACGCTTGGAGATACGCAGTTACAAAGTCCTTACAATACATATGTAAGTAAAGGTTTGCCACCAGGACCGATTGCAAACCCTGGAAAAAAGGCATTAGATGCGGTACTTCATTCTGAAGATACAGATTATCTATACTTTGTAGCAGATAAAGATGGTCATAATCATTTCTCCAAAACATATGCTGAGCATATGGCTGAGGTTGAAAAAATTTATGGTGCTGAACAAGCGAGTGCAGGCTCTTCTAATCAAGGTCAGGCTCCTGCATTGGCACAAGCTGGTCCTAACTATGACGTGGCGGCTACATCCGAACCAGATTATAACTATAGCTCTGCAGAGGCTGTAGCAGCGGATTCTCAATATGTAGATGTAGAACCAACATATACATATACACCGACAACTGTACCGGCAGCAACTCAAGTAACGCCAGCGCCAGCAGCACCAGCAGCAAGTGAACAACCGGCTACAACATCATCGCCTAGCCAAATACCGGAAAGTATGCAACAAGTAGTTCCACAGCAATCAGCACCGGTTCAATCGGCACCTGCAGTGGAAGAACCTCGTGTTATTCGACCTAGCACACAAACTACACCTGCTTCTGGTAATAATCGAGGCGGTGTTGATAGATAATTAGCGTATATGATTACTTTCACAGTCAAATAAATAGTAGGAATTTATAATACATTTTATGGAATTAAATGAGATATTAAATGAGCAGCGTATTTACGCGATGATTAATAATGTACCCATCCTTCGGGAATCTGAGGTGCATTTATTTGAAGAATTGATTGGATTATATCGGCCCACCTCTGTGTTGGAGGTGGGCACCGCCATTGGTTACTCTACATTACTGATGGCACCTCTTATTGAACGAGGCGGGAAAATTACATCTATTGAATTGGATGAGGTTCGCCATGAGATGGCGAAATATTATATAGGTCAATCCGAGTATAAGGATCAAATCACGTTGATTAAAGGTGATGCGAAGGACGTATTAACTCAAATTAAAGGTGAATATGATCTCGTATTTCTCGATGGCCCAAAGGGGCAATATCTTAATCAGCTAGAGGTCATATTACCTCATGTGAAAGAAGGTGGCGTCATCCTTGCCGATAATGTTCTCTTTAGAGGCTATGTGCGTGGCGACAAAGAGGCTCCGCATCGATTCAAAACTATTGTTAAGCGATTACAAGCGTATTTAGCATATGTAGAAAATAAAGAATTATTTAACACCACCATTTACCCGATGGGAGATGGCATGAGTGTAAGTGTGTGGAAAGGACACAACAAATAATGGCAGATCATTTTATGGAATTGCTTTGTCCAGCAGGTAATATGGACAAGTTAAAAATGGCCATTCGCTATGGTGCGGATGCCGTTTATTGTGCAGGTAAACGATTTGGTTTGCGTGCTGGTAACTCCAATTTTTCCGACGAAGAATTGAAAGAAGCCGTTCAATTTGTGCATGAACATGGCAAAAAAATCCACGTTACATGCAATATTATTCCTCACAACGAGGACTTTGAAGGTCTTGAGGATTATTTGAAATTTCTTGAAAGTATCGGTGTCGATGCGATTATCGTTGCTGATATGGGCATCTTTAGCTTGGCTAAACGCGTAGCACCAGGCCTTGAACTTCATGTAAGTACACAAGCATCCACGACGAATTGGCATACTGTGCAAATGTGGAAGGAACTTGGTGCGGCTCGCGTTGTAGCAGCTCGCGAAGTATCTGTAGCGGATCTTAAGGAAATGAAGGAACATGTAGATATTGAAATCGAGTCTTTCGTTCATGGCTCCATGTGTATTTCCTATTCTGGCCGTTGCCTCTTATCTAACTACATGACAGGTACACGCGATGCTAACCGCGGTCAATGTTCTCAATCTTGCCGTTGGAAATATAGCATTGTAGAATCCAATCGCCCTGGCGAATATTACCCAATCGAAGAAGATGAACATGGTACATACATCTTTAACTCCAAGGATTTATGCCTCATTCATCGCATTCCAGAATTGTATGAAGCAGGCATCGATAGCCTTAAAATTGAAGGTCGCATGAAATCCGTTCACTATTGTGCAACGGTAGCTAAGGTATACCGTACGGCTATCGATACCTATTTGAAGGAACGTGAAAACTGGTACGTTCGTCCAGAATGGATTGCTGAATTAGAAAAAATTTCCCACCGCCCTTATACAGATGGCTTTGCTGATGGCCGTCCTGATGAAAGTGCTCAAAACTACGGCAAATCTACGAATACTCAATCCCATGACTTCATTGGTTTAGTGCTTGGTTATAACGATGAAGAAAAATATGTGGATCTTGAACAACGCAATAATTTCAAGGTAGGGGATAAGGTAGAATTTTGCCAACCTAAGGGTGAACTTGTAGAGGCTGTTATCGAAAAAATGACAGACGAAGATGGTAATCCTATCGATGTAGCACCTCATGCGCAAATGAAGGTTCGTTTGTATATGGATACAAAATTGGAACCATATTCCATGATGCGCCGCGAGTGCAAGGTGAAAGCAGAGTAACATGGTACATGAAAATACTGCTACTATGTCAATGCTTGATGAAATGACACCTGATGAAGTGACACATGATGAGACGATACCGTTACGCGATAATCAAGAACCATTGATGCCGTCTCGTTCACTGTCAGGCTTTCCTGAACCACCTTCGTATAGCGGCACAGGGGAGGAAGGATATTTGTACTTTCACATAGATCCAAAACATACCAATTATGTCAATCGCATCTTAGAAGGTTATGAATACGTAGGTGTTATGACTAGCCTAGACAAGTCGGGGCGCTGCATGGTGCGGTGTACACCGGATACGCGCAGACTAGCCAGCGAAATTCTATCGCGCTTGCCAGAGGTTACCTTAGAAATATAGTTCAATAACATCGATTAGAGAATTATCCAAATTTAGGAGAATAATAATGAAATGTAATGTATTAAAACGCGCATTTGTTTTAACAGCACTTGGTGCCTCTATGGCAACAGCTGCTTTTGCAGCGCCAAATGGTCCTGTCATGATTCCACAACCAGGTACGGTTGTTGTGATTAATCATAATCCAGATGTAACATTTGCTGGCAATATTAACTTTGATGTTGAAAGCCAAGAAAACAATAATTTGAAAATTGGTTCTACTGTTGTGCCGAATGTATTATATGGTGCCGTATTCAACAAGTCCGGTGCTCCTGATACAATTGTGCCAGCACAAACCTATGTATTTACAGGTGCCAAAGAAGTGCCTGCTGCGTTGACATCTCCTAGCGATGAAGGCAAACCAGGTGCAACTTGGTCTGTGGAAACAATTAAGAAAACTAAATCTGGCGATATTCAAGTAGCTAGCCGTGGTGTACCTGAAAAACCATTGAGCGTGCAAATGGAAATCATTAAAGATACTTTCACAATGGGCGCTATCGACAACAGTAAAACTGTACAAGGCCAAAACAGCAAGGGTACATTGTACATGACCGTGCCTAAGGATTTAAAACTCAATCCTAGTAACGACATTCCTGCAGACGTGCGTGAAACAATGCCAGCTATGCTTCGTGGCCGCATGGGCGAATCCATGATGGTTAACCTATTGCCACTAAATGATGAAGAAAAACAACAACTTCGCAATAACCCGCACAATGCGAATGCTATCGTATTCAATCGTGCTATGGGTATGGCGAGCAGCATCGGCAACTCTGCTAAACAAAGCAAAGTCTACACATACATGAAAGACCATTACCTCAATATGATTATTGTTGCAAAAGATTATGATGATAATGGTGCTCGTGGTAGCGGCGTCTTGATGGTATCTAAACAAGACAATTCCGATGACGTAATGTTGATTCTATTCAAGGGCCCAGACATTACAAACTCTAAAATTGAAAAAGTAATTGGATCTATGCTATCTGTGCACTTTGAACGTAAATAGATAGTTCTTGGAAATACTACAGGCCTGTACTAATTTTTAGAAGATGTGTATGCGTATCTTTAGAAATAGAACAGGCCTGTACTAATTTTGGGAAGATGTGTATGCGTATCTTTAGAAATAGAACAGGCCTGTACTAATTTTAGGAAGATGTGTATGGGTGCCTCTAGAAATAGAACAGGCCTGTTCTATTTTTTAGGAGGTACTTATATAGTTGAAATTTTTTAGGACCTATGATAAGATATCTTAGTAAAAGTGATGCAAAGGACATGATTCTCATATCCCTGTGTACCAGAGAGAGGCAGATGCTGGAAATGCCTTACACATATATTAGAGTTACCCCCTTTAAACTGATTTGTCGAACTTAAAGTAGGCAAATACGGCAGCCACCGTTATCGGGCTTAATGAAGTGAATGAACTGTATCCTTGTGATGCGGTGAATTAACTAGGGTGGAACCGCGAATGATCTTCGTCCCTTGTTTTGTAGGGATAGGGGGTCTTTTTTTATTACAAAAATCCAGTCTATCCTAGATAATAAATTGGAGGAAAGAAAAATGGCAGATGTAAAAATCATTTTACCTGATGGTAGTGCAAAGGAATACGCTGCTGGCACTACTCTTGGGGAAGCAGTAAAAAAATTGTCTAACAGCTTGGCTAAAAAAGTACTAGCTGCAAACGTAAATGGCGAATTAACAGACCTTCGCGAAGAACTCGTTGATGGTTCTGAAGTAGCATTCTTAACATTCGAAGAAGATGGTGGTAAACATACTTTGCGCCACACAGCTTCTCATATCTTGGCTCAAGCGGTTAAACGCTTATGGCCTGAAGCTAAATTAGCTATCGGTCCTGCTATCGATAAAGGTTTCTACTATGATATCGATATGGAACATACATTGACTCCTGAAGATTTGACTAAAATCGAAAAGGAAATAAGCCGTATTGTAAAAGAAAACTTGCCTATCACTAAATCCGTAATGTCTCGTCAAGAGGCTATCGAGTTCTTCAAATCTAAAAACGAAGACTACAAGGTGGAATTGATCGAAGACCTTCCTGAAGATGCTGTGATTTCTTGCTATGCACAAGGCGATTTTGTTGACCTTTGTGCAGGCCCTCACGTTGCATCCACTGGTAAGGTGAAAGCTTTCAAATTACAAAGCATTGCAGGTGCATACTGGCGCGGCGATGAAAAGAACAAAATGTTGCAACGTATTTACGGTACAGCATTTGAAAAGAAAGAAGAACTAGATGCATACCTTCACATGCTTGAAGAAGCGGCTAAACGCGACCATCGTAAACTCGGTAAAGAACTTGGCTTGTTCGTTATCAAAGAAGAAGGTCCTGGCTTCCCATTCTTTTTGCCAAAAGGCATGGCTCTTCGCAACGAATTGGAAAACTTCTGGCGCGAAGTACATCATGATTTCGAATATGATGAAATCCGCACACCAATCATCTTGAATAAACACTTGTGGGAAACATCTGGTCACTGGGATCATTACCGTGAAAATATGTATACTACAATCATTGATGACGAAGAATATGCAATTAAACCTATGAACTGCCCAGGCGGTATCTTGGTTTACCAAAACGAAATGCATTCCTACCGTGACTTGCCACTTCGTTATGCAGAACTTGGTCTAGTTCATCGTCATGAATTGTCTGGCGCATTACACGGCTTGTTCCGCGTTCGTGCTTTCACACAAGACGATGCGCACGTATTTATGTTGCCTGAACAAATGCAAGCCGAATTGATGAAAGTTATCGAATTGTTCGACCGTATCTATAGCCAATTTGGTTTGAAATACCATGTTGAATTGTCCACTAAACCAGACAATGCAATGGGCGATGATGCAATTTGGGAAGCAGCTACAGAAGCATTGCGTAACGCTATCGAAGCAAAAGGTATCGACTATGTAATCAATCCTGGCGATGGTGCATTCTATGGTCCTAAACTCGACTACCATATCGAAGACTCCTTGGGCCGTACATGGCAATGTGGTACTATCCAATTGGATATGAACTTGCCTGAACGCTTTAACGTAGAATACATCGGTGAAGATGGTCAAAAACATCGTACTATCATGATTCACCGTGCATGCTTTGGCTCTATGGAACGTTTCATCGGTATCTTGACTGAACACTATGCTGGTGCATTCCCAACTTGGATGGCACCTGTTCAAGTGAAAGTATTACCTATCTCCGAAAGACACGTGGAATACGCTAACCAATTGGCAAAACAAATGCGCCATGACTACGTTCGCGTAGAAGTAGACGACCGCAGCGAAAAAATTGGTTACAAAATTCGCCAAGCACAAATGGAAAAAGTTCCTTACATGCTCGTTGTTGGCGATAAAGAAATGGAAGACAATTCCGTTAACGTACGTAAACACGGTGGCGACGAATTAGGTACAGTTTCATTCGACGAATTCTTCAATTCCATTAAAATTGAAATTAAAGAACGCAACTAATTATATAATTGTTGATATATCTGATTGTTTATCTATCATTTTTTGATGGATTTAACGATATTTGGTCAATAATAATTTAGTATAAAAAATCCTCTTATATACTGGACAGTTATCTTTAGATTTTATAATCTAATAGTAGCAGTTCATATATAAGGGGATTTTTCTTTCATTATAGTAGCGGGAGAAATTATAATGAACATCTTATTATGATTAGGTGGTGACCCTGTGTGGAGAAGTCAAGTTTAGCTTCAATTTTGCAACGTAAAAAGAATAAAAATCTTACGCTCGCTCATCGTCAATTATGGGGGATGATTGACTTGGTTTATAAAGATTTCTATGATAAAGAATCTAAAATCTATGATGCTGGCAATGTAACACGTGAAGAATTTTCTATTATTAAACATGTATATAAAACTAGGCATGTAGTAAATTATACGGAAATCAAAGCCTTGTTAAATAACAAACACCTTAGTCATGTGGGGTGGGTTATAAAAAATCTTGAGAAAAAAGGTTTAGTTACCACTGTAAAACATTGGAGTGACCAACGATCTCGGGATGTTATGCTAACAAAGAAAGGAATTCGTACCTACGAACGCATATCATCAACGCATAATAAGGTGATGGGGGCCTTGTTTTCTCAAATACCTAAAGAACAACGAGAACAAACAACAAGACTATTAATTCATATACATAATAGAATGGCAAAGAAACCTATAGCTAACTTTATTGATTCGGATTATATCCAATAAAAATAAATAGAACAGGCCTGTTCTATTTTGGGGAAGGTGTGAATGTGCATCTTTAGAAATAGAACAGGCCTGTACTAATTTAGGGAAGGTGTGTATACACGTCTCTAGAAATAGAACAGGCCTGTACTAATTTTAGGAAGGTGTGTATATGCGTCTCTAGAAATAGAACAGGCCTGTTCTAATCTTAGGAAGGTGTATTAACGGTCCCAAGAAAAGATACAGGCCTGTAGTGATTTAGGCTATCCCTATCCAATGCCAGTATGTAAGTGCGAATACGAGCATCATTACATAGCCGATGATGGTTAAAGGAATACCTGTTGTCATGAATGTTTTTACGTCGAATGTGTCTGTACCATAAGCCACCATACCTTGTGGTGAGTTTACTGGTAATACTAGACCAAAGCAGATAGCATATTGCATGATCATGGTTACTCCAATAGCGTTAAGTCCTTCTGCATTATGTCCTACAACGATGGAGATAACGATTGGTATCATCGCTGATGAAAGGGCGGTAGCAGAGGCAAATCCTAGATGGATTACGATGAGGAACGCAGCCATGATGGCAATCAACAAGAATACCGTAGCGGATTCTAAAGAGAATGCGTTAACGAATACTTGAGCGAGCCATGTGGCTGCTTTTGTTTTAAGTAAAACTGTACCGAGACCGATACCAGCACCAAACATAACGATGGAACCCCAGTCGATGTTTGGTTGTGCGAATTTCCAATCCATAATACCAATTTTAGGGAAGAAGAATAGGGCAATCGCTATGATCGTAGTTGTGGTGGTGTCGATGGAATGTAATTTACCACCTGTAGCCCACAATGCAAGTAAACCGATGGAGATGCATAAGAGTTTCTTTTCATCGGTGCTCATAGGTCCAATTTCTTGACGCATCTTAGCGAGTTGTACATCGCCGCCAACGAGTTCTTTGAACTCTGGTTTAATTAATGCTTGTGTTAAGAAGTAGGCAATAATTACCATGATGATGGAAAATGGAGCAGCAGCTGTGAGCCAGTCAATCCAGCTAACAGATGTATTCATCTGTGTTTGCATAAATCCTACGGCCACAAGGTTTTGGGCGGCTGCCGTTTGAATCATGATGTTCCAGAATGTATCAGCCTGTACAGCGCCCACCATGAGAAGGGCCGCGACGCGGCTTTTACGTTCAATACCTAAGTTCTCAACGATGCCGATGATAATCGGAGCGAGGCAGGCAATACGAGCCGTTGCACTGGGTACAAAGAAGGCGAGGATAAGGCCCGTAATGATAACGCCGAGATAAATGCGACTTACCTTGGTGCCGACGCTAGATAAAACGAGCATAGCGATGCGTCGGTCAAGACCGGTTTTACGCATGGCTACGGAGATAAACATGGCCGCACCAACGAGGATCATAGCAGGTGATGAAAAACCAGAAATGATGAGCTTTAATGCGTTAGCGGTGCCCATCATTTTAGCCGGCGCCTCAGGATTCGGTGAGAAACCGAGTAGTAAGGCCGTAAGGGCTGTGATCATGGTCGCACTGACCGGATAGGATACGGCCGATGTCATCCATAAGATGATGGCAAAGGCGAGAACACCAATCATGCGATGGCCACCAGTGGATAATGTTTCAGGCGTTGGTAATAATAAAATGACGCCTAAAACAATAAATGCGAGAATAAGTCCGATATTTTGTGCTGTCGTACGACTCTTCGGAGGAGCCGCAGCTTGTTGTGTTGTGTTAGTACTACTTACTGTACTCATAATAAACACTCCTTTCTGTAGCTATTATTATACAGTATTTCATAAATAAGTATGTGATAATATATAAGAATATTGTATACATACGAGGGTATCATTATAATTAAAATGAGATGTATGGACCTATACGAAATTCACAAACTTTGTTATACTATAGGAGTTGTAATAATAAATATATGGGAAAGTACAAGATTAGTGTTGACTTTCACCAGTCAATTTGTTATTATAATTAAGTAATTTATGAAGCAGAGGCCATCCGCCACTCACCTAATACCCAGAAGTATAAGGTTAATATAGAGAACTCTATTCGGATGGTGTATGCCATCCGTTTTTTTATTCTCTTGGAGGTGAAAGCTATTAGCAAGGATACACCACGCATTAATGAAGAGATTCGTGCTCGTGAACTTCGTGTCGTAGGTCCTGAAAACGAACAAATCGGTATCATGTCTGGCCGTGAGGCGTTGGCATTGGCTGAAGAAAAGCATCTTGATCTTGTGGAAATTGCACCTAACGCTAAACCACCAGTAGCTCGCATTATGAACTACGGTAAATATCGTTATGAACAACAAAAACGCGAGAAAGAAGCGAAGAAGAAACAAAAAATCGTAACTTTAAAAGAAGTTAAGTTACGTCCACATATTGAAGACCATGACTTTTACGTAAAAATGAAAAACGCATCCAAATTCTTGGGTGAAGGTAACAAAGTAAAAGTAACCATCATGTTCCGCGGTCGTGAACTTTCTCACCCTGAACTTGGCATGGCAGTGTTGACACGTTTTGCTGAAGAACTCAAAGAAACGGCGTCTATTGAAAAAGCAGCTAAATTAGAAGGTCGTAATATGACCATGATTTTAGTAAGTAAATAGGATATTGGGAGGATTATAATTATGCCAAAAATTAAAACTCGTCGCGCAGCGGCTAAACGTTTCGCAGTAACTGGTACTGGTGAATTCAAGCGTGCAAAAGCTTTCAAAAGCCACATTCTTGAGAAAAAATCTCCAGCTCGTAAACGTAATTTACGTAAAGCTACATTGGTTGCTAAATCTGACTACAAACGCGTAGTTAAATGCTTACCATACGCTTAATCGCTAACTATTAGATTGATATATCGTAATTTAGGAGGAATATACAATGGCAAGAGTGAAAAAGGGCGTTACAGCTCATGCACGTCATAAAAAGATTTTGAAATTAGCTAAAGGTTACCGCGGTACTCGTTCTCGTTTGTTCAAAAAAGCTAACGAAACAGTAATGAAAGCGTTGTACTACGCTCGTCGTGACCGTCGTGCGAAAAAACGCGAATTCCGTCAATTGTGGATTGCTCGTATCAACGCAGCAGCTCGTATCAATGGCACAACTTACAGCCGTTTCATCGCTGGTTTGACTAAAGCAGGCGTTGAAGTTAACCGTAAAATGTTGGCTGACTTGGCAGTTAACGATGCAGCAGCATTCGCTAAACTTGTTGAAGTAGCTAAAAACGCTTAATAGCATAACAAATTAAGGACTCTCTTTGGAGGGTCCTTTTTTGTATGGTGAAAGCCTCCTCTAGTACGATGGTACAGAAACAATAAAAAGGAGATTTACTAGTTCATGGCGAAATACTCAGTATAGATATTTCATTAACAAATCTCAGATAGAGGAGGGATTAGTATGAACGTATTAAAGAAAGCTTTAGTTTTAGGGGCCGTAGGTGCTATGTTAGCCATACCAGGCTATGCAAAAGTTGTAACTGGTAGCCAATCAGATGCCAATTTAGATTTAAAATATCCTTTGGTATACACTGATTCTGCTTATGCTCAACAAGCGATTAATACAGATATCGCAAACTATGTGCTAGAAGCAAAGGATATGTATTACAACCAACATATTTATAAGGTGGCTCAAAATTATAAGGTAACCTATGAAGATAGCCAAGTTGTTTCCATTCTATTGACGACCTATCATTACTATGCCGGTGCCGTTCATGGTATGACTAATACCAGAGGACTTGTATATAATAAAATAACAGGTCAACGTGTTCCTCTATACAATTATGTAAAAATCGCTAATGCAGAACAGTTGGACAGAGGATTACGATCTTATGTATTAGATTACTACACAGGTTCCCATACAAAGAGCCGTATTCCTCAAGGCTGGAGTGTAAAATATGTAACTGATAACTACTGCCTACGCGGTAAGGGTAATATCGATCTAGTTTACCAACCATATGAATTAGGACCTTATTCTAATGGCACTACTTATATTGGGTTTACACCGCAATCCATTGAATACTTTAACCGCATGAACTCGTAATAAAGGTGGCGTTATATTGTTTGTTTTCGGACTGATGATTCCCCTAGGACTGTTGTTACTCGTACTGAGCATTAAGCATACTGTGAAAGTGTATACGGTAACGGCCATACATGATATGCCTTATAGAACAGATAAAGGGATATTTACTATACAAACAGCTGGTCGCTATGGTATATGGCTTAATGGTAATCGGTTTAAAAAAGCTCCGTTAGGGCTATTTGGACTACAGCTTATTAACTGTGAAACGGAAAAGGAAGTCCCATTAAGAGCTAACTTGATACCCGTTAGTGTGACTAAAGTAATCGACGTACGATTTGAACTCTATACATTTTATGCTAATCCGGGGACGTATCAGCTATTATTTAACGATAAGCCTAGTCGGATAGTAAAGATATTTGGTACGATTCGTCGCTATTTAATTAGTAGTGATGATGATTATAGTACGTATTCTATTAGAGTCTATCCACATTATTCTATGGTCCATTTATTCCTTAGTATATGGGGATTTATATTTGGCGTTATCGCCGTGATGTGGGGGATAGCGGGATTAGTTATACATTAAAATGCGCCTAACGTGTAAGCACTGCGAATGCTTTTATACGTTAGGCGTTTTATCTAAATTAAAACATAAAAGCCTATAGCACGAAAATGGCTTATAGGACAAAAAGTGTGTGTGAAAACCCTTATAACACTAGATATTTACTAGTGTTATAAGGGTTTAATCTTTTTCTGGAGAAGTTTGAGGGTGGACAAAAAGTGTGGGTAAAAACATCAATTAACCCTTGTAATTACTGATTAAAATGAGGTTATATCTTCCTATATATAAACAAATATGGAGGAAGAGTTTATGCGACAAATAAAATGTCCTGATTGTAATGAAACATGTATTAAACACGGTGTTTTAAAATCTGGTTCTCAGCGTTGGTTTTGCAAACATTGTAAGGTGGCATTTA
>NZ_ALKL01000004.1:0-29971 GCF_000286635.1 Veillonella sp. ACP1
GATAGCTTATAAATAGAGGCCACCTTTCATCCAGTCTCGATGCCGAGATTGGATCGTATGCGGTATTAGCAGTCGTTTCCAACTGTTGTCCCCCTCTGAAGGGCAGGTTGATTACGCGTTACTCACCCGTTCGCCACTAAGATTGATAGAAGCAAGCTTCCATCGCTCTTCGTTCGACTTGCATGTGTTAAGCACGCCGCCAGCGTTCGTCCTGAGCCAGGATCAAACTCTCCAAGATATCTTGAAGCTATTTGAATAGCTCATTATGTGTTGTCGTTACATTTAAGTAACTTTGAATTATGGTTGGTTTTGACTTTGTCAAAACCCGCACTCTGGCATATGTTCAATCATATGATTGATTACCTATCATTGTTCAGTTTTCAAAGATCTGTACCAGTCAGACCAGATACTATCTAGCTCCGAAGCACTTTCGTTTGAAGTGTTTCACCAACTGGCGACTAGATTATAATAACATGTTGACCATTCAGTGTCAAGCACTTTTTATAATCTTTTTTAGAATTTTGTAATTACCTCTATGTGAGGGATTTACATAAAATTCCAAAATAATTAACAAAGAATCTAGATTGTATCTAGTATTTCCTCATTAAGAAACAGTCGCCTCAACGACTGTATGGTTATTATAGTACAAACCACATACCTACGCAACCCCTAATTCTCATTTTTACAAAACTTCACTTTTGACTCATTTTTCAATAAAATATATTGATTTTACGCAATCTATTTTGTACAATATACTTAACTTACGATGATATACATGAATACCATACTTATAAAGATATACATGTCATATTTTAAGGGGTATTTCCCCCGTTCTTTTAATACTATATAAGGAGAGATATATGAAATTCTCAAAACGCTTATTCACCAAAACAGTTGCTTTGGCTGCTATTTGTGCTTCTGTGGCTACAGCGAGCTTTGCAGCACCACAAGGATCTTTTGATACATCTGAGATCCATGTTACAGGTCAGGCTTCCCGCTCTGTGGCGCCTACCTATGCAATACTCACACTAGGCATTACAAGTGAAAACACAAATATTAATGCCGCTAAGTCAAATAATGATCGCATCATGAGCGACCTTATTAGCAGACTTTCAAATTTAAATGTTGCAAAAAAAGATGTTTACACGTCTAATATTTCAGTTAGTCCTACTAATGATTACCAAGAGGGTAAACGCGTTAATACAGGATATAGAGTATCCAACCTTGTAACGGTTAAAATCAATAACTTGGATAGTGTAGGTAAGGTCGTAGACGCAGCTGTCAATGCTGGTGCAAATGACATAAACAGCCTTTCATTCCAAAACGACACATCTCAACAGCTATCCGATTCTTTAACTACAGAAGCCATCCAAAACGGTCAACACAAGGCTGAGGTAATTGCTGCTGCTCTAGGCCGCACCTTAGGTCCTGTAAAAACTGTAAACATTAGCAACACAGAAACAAGTACATTCGACCAAGGCTACTATCGCAGTGCCAAAGTGCTTGCTGCAAATCTTAGCACTTCTACACCTGTTGAAAAAGGATCGTTAATCGTATCTCAAGATGCAGATATTGTATACTATCTACAATAACAACTATTGTTTATAGATTGTTAGTTACATGCTATGTCCATTACGTTTTAGCAACATAATCGACTATGGTCTATAATCAATTACTTTCAAACAACAAACATAACAAAAGACCGTATAACATACGATACTAACTATGTTATACGGTCTTTATTTTTGTATTATTTTGTAGTGGATTCTGGCACAACACCTTCGTGAACCGCCACAATGCCACCAGTTAATTCAGTATAGGTAGCATTTTCATAACCTAGAGATTTCCAGATTTCTAAAATCTCGCTTTGATGAGGATAGCGACGCAAGGATTCAGGCAACCAGGCATAGGAAGAATTATCCTTACTTAATTTGCCTATAATAGGTAATATATAGGAGAAGTAGAAATTATATAATTGCTTAAACCCAAATGCACTTGGCTTAGCTAATTCCAAGACTACCACCTTGCCGCCTGGTTTTACAACGCGTTGCATTTCGGATAGCACTTGTTTAATATCAGGTACATTACGCATTGCAAAGCCACTCATAGCCGCATCAAACGTATTGTTCGCATAAGGCAAAGCCATCGCATCGCCTTGGACCAGGTTCACTTGGTCTAACAGATCCGCGTGAGCCATACGCTCACGACCTTGCTCTAACATTTCTGCATTAAAGTCTAATGCTTCTACTGTCAAAGTCGGCTCTTGGCGCAATGCTTCTTTCGTAAACACACAAGTACCACAAGCTACGTCCAGCACATGTTGATAAGGTCCAATATTCATTTCTTTAACGGCGAACTTACGCCAGAAATAGTCTTGCCCAAAGCTGAGCAATGTATTCATCAAATCATAATTTTTGGCAATATTAGAAAATACACCTTGCACAAATTGTTCTTTGTCTTCATACGTGTTAAATTCTTTAGTATTCATGGTACCCACTTTCATAATCAAGAATATCACATGTTGACAGTATACCATAACCAACGATGACATTCTAGAACTTAGACGAATTCTAATATATATACTATATATACAAAGAATTACAAAATGTTCACATAGAAAAAAATGCATCATATAATTAGTATTTATCTATTGAATTATAACAATGTTCGTTATATAATGACATATGTCTTTTCTATGAGGATTTATTATTTCTCTTCGATAAACGACAGAATTCATTGTTTTATGTAGTCTAATTAAGTATTGGAGTCTATTATGAATCGATTTATGAAATCCATTAATAGAGTCAGCCTCATCCAACAAATCATCATCGGTATGATTATCGGTATTTTGACGGCTCTCTATGTCCCTGATATTGCAAACGAATTATCGCTATTAGGGGTATTATTTGTTGGTGCCCTCAAAGGTATTGCACCAATTCTTGTCTTCTTCTTAGTCATCGCGGCGATTAGTAAACATCGCTCCGGACAAAAAACAGGTATGGGCTCCGTAATTACGCTCTATCTATTAGGTACATTCCTTTCTGCTGCACTTGCCGTACTCGTGAGCTGGTTCTTCCCAACTACATTACATCTAGCAGCTAGTGCCGCTGATGCAGCGCCTCCACAAGGCATTGCGGAAGTCATGAAAACTTTACTCAAGAATATCGTTGATAACCCTGTAAAAGCATTAATGTCCGCTAACTACATCGGCATTTTAGGCTGGGCTCTTATCATCGGTGGTGCTCTACGTCATGCACCTATGAATACAAAAGAAGTAATGGAATCCATCTCTCAAGCAATTACGACTGTAGTAGGTTGGATCATCCGCTTCGCACCTCTTGGTATCATGGGTCTTGTGGCTGATTCCATCGCAACAAATGGTATCGAAGCACTTATCAGCTACTTCCAACTTCTCGTATTACTCTTAGGCTCCATGATTTTCGTTGCCTTGGTAATCAATCCACTGTTATCCTTCATCTACTTACGCCGTAACCCATATCCATTGGTGTTCAAATGTTTGCGCGAATCTGCTATCTATGCGTTCTTTACACGTAGCTCCGCAGCCAACATTCCTGTCAACCTTGACTTGGCTAAACGTTTGAAACTTAACCCTGATATGTATTCCGTATCCATTCCATTGGGTGCAACTATCAACATGGGTGGTGCTGCAATCACAATTACTGTTATGACATTAGCAGCTGCTCATACATTGGGCATCATCGTAGATGTACCTACAGCTATCCTTCTATCCGTTATCGCTACTATCGGCGCTTGCGGCGCTTCTGGCGTAGCAGGCGGCTCCTTGCTTCTCATTCCGTTGGCATGTTCCCTATTCGGTATCTCCAACGATGTGGCTATGCAAGTAGTAGGCGTTGGTTTCATCATCGGGGTATTACAAGACTCCACAGAAACAGCACTCAATTCCAGTACAGATATTCTCTTCACTGCTACTGCAGATTATGCAAAACGCGGTTATCACGAAAACTGGGATTAAACCATCATATAGAACAAGACGATCCATGAGGTCGTCTTTTCTTTTTGTGAATGTTTCTCCTTGCGCCAACTTTCACTAATAACAAAAACAGTATATTTTCTATATTGATTATTTTCAATATAATAGGTATAATAGATTTGATGATAATAACTATTAATAGATAGCAATAGAAAGGAATCAACATGAAACAATACGATATTATTGTAGTGGGTACAGGTGGTGCAACCATCGTTGCTGACGCTGCTATAAAAACAGGTAAAAAAGTAGCTATCATAGAAAAAGGTAAATTCGGTGGCACATGCCTAACTCGTGGTTGTATTCCTACGAAGGTTATGGTAACAGCTGCGAATGCTATACAAGAGGTAAAAGAGTTCGGCAAAATAGGCGTCAATGTTGGTGATGCAACAATGGATTGGGGCACTGTAGCTAAACGTACATGGCATATGATTGACAAGTCTGCAGGCATCTATGATTACTATAACGCTTATGACAACGTAGATGTATATCGCGGTGCTGCAAGCTTTGTGTCCGATAAGGTGATGAACATCCACCTCAATGACGGCTCTGGCATCGTAGAAATTACGGCCCCAACCATCGTCCTTGGCACTGGTGGTTACAGTAATATTCCAAATGTATCTGGCTTACAAGAGGCCGGTTATCTATCTAGTGAAAGCCTCTTTGGCAACAAATTTCCTAAACAACCGTACAAATCCCTTGCCATCTTAGGCGCTGGTCCTATCGGCGTAGAGTTCGCTCATGTATTTGACTCTGCTGGTACCGACGTAACAATTATTCAGCATAATGTACGCCTAGTACCAAAGGAAGATGCAGATATGTCCGAGCATCTCCTTAACAATTATAGAGAACGTGGTATTAACGTAATTCTAAATCAAGATACCGTAGAGGTTCGCCAAGAAGATGGCTTAAAAGTCGTCGTTACAAAAGATCGTACAACAGGTGAAATCACAGAAACTAAGGTGGAAGAAATTCTTGTAGCCGCTGGCATCCGTCCTGCTACCGAAGAGTTACATCTTGAAAATACAGGTATTGAAACATGGCCAAAGGGCTGGATCAAAACAAACGAGTTTCTTGAAACATCTGTGGACGGCATCTATGCGTTAGGCGATGTGAACGGCGAACCTGCATTCCGTCATCGCGCAAACTACGAAGCTGATATCATTGCACATAATCTTTACTTTGCCAAAAATGAAGCAGATTTCCGTTGGGCCCGCTACGACGTGTTGCCAAAAGTTACCTTCTCCTATCCTGAAATCGGTAGCGTAGGTCTTACCGAAGCAGAAGCAATTAAGGCTGGTTACAATGTAGGTGTAGGCAAAAACTTCTATTCCTCTACTGCCAAAGGCTATGCTATGGGCATTGATCCAGGCGATATAAACGATGGCTTTGTAAAAATCGTGGTCGATAAAGATACAAACCATATCCTTGGTATTCACGTGATTGGACCACAAGCCTCCATCCTATTCCAACCATACGTAAACCTCATGAACAGCGGTGTAACTCCATTGACTGCTATCAATGAAGAAATTGCGTCTGAACGAACAAAACGATTACGCAAAAAAGGCATCATGCGCAACATGGATCCTAAGTCCGTAATCACCGTTGGTGAAACTATGAGCCCACATCCTTCTCTTATCGAAGTTATTATGTGGACACAAGTGTACTACGAAAACCGTTGGTAATCGATTGTACGTAACAATATAACAGGGAGTACACATCAAATGATGTGTACTCCCTGTTTTTTCAAAAGAAAAGCCTCACCTTCTCTTTTAGTTCATCTAATTGAGTCGGTGAGGCTTGCTTTATATTATTTTTTATCCATAACGATGTCATGGCCCCATACGAGGTTCGTACGGCGTTTGTCAAAACCTTGATCTGGTTCTGGAGGTAATTTTGTTGCTTTACTTTGTTCAATGTAAGCACCTGTATTACCATCAACAGTCACTACTGTTTTCTTACCATTTTGATGCATCGTTACATAGTAATTAACTTTACCATTGTGAGCTTCAACCTTCCAGCCCTTCATAACCGCATCAGCACCTAATTGCGCTTTAGCAGCTGCTTCTGCTTGAGATGGTTCGATAACTTTATCTTTGTTGAAGATTTCACCAATAACGCGTTTAGGTTTGCCACCTTCGCTCATATCGGATTGATTACCAGTGATGATATCAATCTTCATTTTGTATTCGTGATATTTGCTATATCCAGTTACTTTGTAAGCATAGGCCAAATCATTGGAATTCAATTCTACAGAGTGCAACGCTGCATTAGGGAAACGATTTTGGAAAATCGTACCAATTTCGCTCATTGTCATAACCACAGATTGACCAGGTGCACGTTTAATTGTAATATCTGTGCTTGTTTCTGGTTTAGTCTTACGCGCTTGCGCTTCATACGGTGTGGCTACGGAAAAAACACCAACGGCCAACACACCAGTCATAACCAAAGATAGTAATTTTTTATTCATTATAATCCTCCCAATAGTAATCGGATTCTACAAACTTGTATTTTTATTTATATTACAGCTAATAAATGCTATAAGCCTTCATTAGAGGCTAAACGTTCTTCAACGTCAGTCATCAGTAATTTATAGCAAGTGGCTACTAATGGCACGCCTATAATCATGCCTGTAACGCCCATCAAACTACCGCCTATAATAACAGCGGCAAAAACCCATAAGCCAGGTAGCCCTACAGAATTACCTACGATTTTTGGGTAGATCACATTGCTTTCAATTTGATGTAAAACTTCTAAAATAATGACATAAATCAACGCATCCATAGGGCTAATGGTAAGCAATATAACTGCCCCCATCAAGCCGCCTACATATATACCCACTAATGGAATTAAACCGGTGAGACCAATAACACAGGCAATGGTCGTAGCATAGGAAATATTACAAATCCATAATGTAACGCCCACCATGATACCTAAAATCAAGGCATCGATAAACTGTCCCACAAAGAAACTACTAAATGTTTGAACAGCAACCTTGGCCACATAGGTTACACGATTCACCCACGTATCAGATGCATAGGCTTTCAAAATACGCTTACCTTGCGACATGAGGCGTTCCTTATCGAGTAGCATGTAAATGGCAAAGATAAGACCTAATGCAATATTTACGGTCCACGATAAGATAGTGCCCATCGTATTCACCACATAGGTGCCACCCTTGGTCCCCCATTCACGCGTGTAGTTAACTACACTTTCACCATTCAAGGTATTTAATACCGTAGGATTAGAGGCCAATGGAATGGTATTACTTAAATGATAAATCCAATGTTGAAAGTCTAGATATAGCTGCGGTGCTGCGGACACGATAAGTGTAATGGAATGCACTAACTGCGGCACAGCCATACGGGCAATAAAGTACACAATGAGACTAATCGTCACAAAGGATAGGATAATGCTCAACGGACGACGAATCTTATACCGCCACCCCGATTTGATACGCGGCCATAACCAGCGTTCATAGCGGACGACAAGAATATCGAGGACAAAGGCAATGCAGGCTCCTACGATAAGTGGTACAAAGGCCGTTATCAATGCATCGATGCCCGATGCTATATCGCTAATGCGCAAGGCTACTAATATCATGAGTCCTGCAAGGATAATCGCACCGATAAGCTCCTTATAATATTTAAATTTTTCCATACTAATAACTCACTTTTACTAAACACATGGTAAGTATTGTACACAATGTAAATGAAAGCTATATGACAACGATCAGATTACATATGTACAGTAGTATTTCTAATAGATTTAGTATAACACAAAAGTCCATCTTATCGCACTCAAAATATATAGAGAGACGAAAAGATGGACTTGTATGGGTTTAGATTAAATTGAGAAAGCTCAAATTAACGGTGAATGAAAACGTCTACACGACGGTTTTCAGCTTTGCCGTTTGCAGTTGCATTAGTAGCAACAGGTTTAGCATCACCATTAGCGATACCGATCAAACGGTTAGCATCTACACCATTATTTACCAAGTATTGTGCAACATCCTGTACACGGCGTTCGGACAAGCCAATGTTGTATTGAGGGTTAGCATCAGTATCAGCATTGCCCAACAATTTTACTTGGTCGTTTTTGTATTGGTTAGCAGCGTTCAATGCAGCTTGTAAGTTAGCACCTTGGTCTGCACGAGGAACGTCTTGGTCAGAATCGAAGTAGATGGATTGTACATAGTAATCAGCTTTAGCTGGTTTTTGTACAGGTGCTGCAGTGTGTTCAACTACAGGAGCTGGAGCTGGTGCTGGAGTTACAGCGATAGGTTCAGCTTTTTCAGCGCCACCGAAACGGTAGGATAAACCAACTACAGGACCTTGGAAGGATACGTTGTGGTTATCAGTTGCTTTTGTATTTACATAACGGTAACCAGCATTGATATCAAGATCATCAGTTGCTTTGTAACCTAAACCTGCTTCCCAAGTTGTAGTTTCTTTTGTACCGATACCAGCTTTGCCGTATACGTCTACTTTAGAACCTAAAGCAGCTTTACCGATAATACCAACTTGAGCGATATTGTTTGTATGTTTGATAGCATCGCTATGAATGCGACCCCAACCACCATACAATGCAAAGTTTTTGCTCAATGTTTGAATCAAGTTTACTTCTTGCATGTTGGAATCAACATGTTTAGAGTTCAAACCATGGTAACCGTATTGGATAGCAGTTTTGTCGCGCAATGCGTGAGTGATATTGCCATCGAAGTTCCATTTATGAGCAGCTTTAAAACCGTCTGCTTTAGTTTCAACGCTTGCAGCGCCAAGATCAACTTGAGTTTCACCTTTTGTAAATTGTGTTTGTGGTGTAGCACCTACAACAGAAATACCCATTGTAGCTACAGCCAATAATGCTATTAATTTTTTATTCATTGTATTATTCCCTCCATTAATCACCCTTACACACATAAGGGCTTTTTTAACGATAATTCTATTGTATACAATTCTTCGAAAAAAATCAATATTCTAATGAAAGCCTTATGAATATATACAAATTTTCGGTCATGTCAACGATATTATTCGATATAATTGTATGAAAGTAAACATGAAGCTTCCCACTTGCTTTACTTTGTGTGAAAGCTCACATAAAATTCTATAGAATATGATATACTAGCAATAGAATAGTTGTACGTAGTTATAAGGAGGAACCATGAGTAAAACAGCCTATGTAGTACGTCATATCCACTTTGAAAACGCTGGTATTTTAGAACCTTTATTAATAGAACGCGGCTTTACCTTAGAATATATTGAGGCCCCCCTTGCTGACTTTAATCAGTACGATGCAACTAAGGCAGATCTTGTCATCGTCTGTGGGGCCCCTATTGGCGCATACGACGAAGAAATCTATCCTTTTTTAACCGATGAAATCAAGTTTATTAAGGACCGCATCGATAGTAAAAAACCATTACTCGGCATCTGTCTTGGGGCGCAACTTATTTCCCGCATCATGGGCGGCCATGTGGGCCCTATGAACCATAGCAAAAAGGAAATCGGCTTTGGACCATTGCGTTTAACTGCTGAAGCGCAACATACACCACTAACCCTCTTAGGCAATACGCCTGTTCTACACTGGCATGGCGATGAATTTGACATTCCAGAAGGCGCCGTTCGCCTTGCTGAAACAGACCTCTGTCCTAACCAAGCCTTTTCGATTGGCAATCATATTTTAGGATTGCAATTTCACCTAGAGGCAGATCCGACCGTTATTGAAAGCTGGCTTGTGGGCCACTGTGCAGAGCTATGTAATGCGGGCATTGATATTCCTAGAATCCGCAAAGATGCACGAGTATTCTCCGAGTCCCTACCAGCATCAGGCAAAAAAGCTATGGCCGCATGGCTAGCATGTAATAATCTATAATTAATCTCATAAACATACTACAAGCCACCTGTTTATCTGGGGGCTTAGTCATGTGCGCACGCATATAAAAGAGGCATCGACCATTACTGGCCGATGCCTCTTTATATTCATATATATATCCCTTACATATATACGTGAAATTGATGATTTTTACAAATAACACGTTCCCCAACGTGTCATTTATTCCACATCTGTATTGTATACTATTCTTAATTAGTAGGCAAGAAGTTTTTCATAAAACTTTCATAAACTATTTTAAAAGTTTCAATGTACCTATACCACCTTATGCTGCCACGAACCGCCTATAAAACGTATGTAGGCGCAAACAAGCCGTAACGATTGATCTAAGCATAGAGAAATCCATGCCCCATATAGACCTAGACCTAATGTAATACATAGCACATAGGTAATGATTGGGCGAATAACAGCAACACTGATTAATGAATATTTCATGATATAAAAAGTGTCGCCTGCACCTTTCAACACACCTGCAAAGACCTGCTGTAGTGCTTGAGGAAAGGCAGCGATGGCCATAATGCCCATCAATGCTGTAGCCAGTGTGACAACCTCGCTTTCACGAGTATAGGCTTGTACCAGCAAATGGCCAGCACTAATAAATATAAGAGCGCTAATGAGTCCTACAAAGAGACCCATACGAGCGCCGATACGACCAAAAGCCTTCGCTAAATCAGGTCGTTTATGTCCTAAGTTTTGACCCGTATGAGAGGCGCCGGCAAAGCCAAGGCCCATAGCAAAATAATAGAATATGTCCATCAAATTCATACACACATAATGGGCAGCCAATGGTACGGCCCCAAGGGATGCCACAATCATGGTATACGTATACATACCAAAGCGTTCAAAGAACTGTTCCCCTAAGGAGCTACCCCCTACGTGAAACACCGTATGAAGTACGGAGCGCTCAAAGCGCCATTTTGACGGATGCAATAAGGTGAGACCAGTCTTGGTATGTTGCGAAATAGCTCGCAACAACAATGCTGCGATAACGGCACTACTGATGAGTGTCGAAATACCTGCCCCCATGACACCAAATTCTGGGAAAAAGGCAATACCATAGATCAAGAAGAAATTCATAATCGTATTTAAGATATTCCCTACCACATTGGATTTAAAGATAACCTTTGTGTTGCCATAGCCGATGAGGGCACCCCCTACAATTTGGCTAAAGGACTGGAATACAAGGCTCATGACAATAAATCGACCATACCAAACAGCCGTTTCAATATACCCATCCTCTGCCCCAGTAAATCGCAAAATATGCTCTAAATTAAATAAGCATATAGCGAGCAATGGAATATAGATTAAAAAATTCAGTAGAATCGATTGCTTGAGCACCGCATTCATACCATCTACATCACCTTCACCATGACGGCGGGCAATAATTGCAGTTACTGCAATCGATAAGGCACGGCAGATGACGAGCATAACCATTTCTGGTTGTCCCATAATACCTACCGAAGCCAGTGCAGAGGCCCCCAGAGAACCTACCATGGCTAAATCAATGGCCGTCATCAGCTGCATCATGAGCCCTTGCAATGTCGCAGGCCACGCAATTTTCAAGTATTTATTATATAAGTTTTTTGTAGTATCTACCGGTCCTAGTCGATCCTTCATCGGTAATATGGTATCTACTGAGAACCAGCGTTGTAATGATGTTAACATAATGACACCCCATAATAAACCCATAGAGATTACATTAAACTTCCCATAATATTACCGTATTATATCATATAACATATGAGAAGTCATTCATATGTTATGCAATTTAAATAATAACTTATATCAAAAATGCAAAGAACCCTCTTGCATACGTTTTATACCCAACAGGGTATAAGTATCGTAGTTAAGAGGGTTCTTTATTTTATTCCAAGATTATTGTATCTTTACAATTTGATTTCTATTATCAATTATATGCTGTTTAGCCTTTAGATGCTAACAATTTATCTACCGCTGCTTTCAAATCATCTAAGCCCTTCTTCGTTTCTGCCAATTCACGACGTTGTTGTTCGTTCTCAGCTTCTAACGTAGTAAGACGAGCTGCTTGATCTGCGATAACATATTTTTGTTCCGCATTTTCCTTTTTAAGGCTAGATACTTCATCTTGCATTACATACACAGAGCTAATAGGGCCTGCTTTGTAACGATCTGGAATATTTTTCTTTTCTGGGCTGTAACCAAATTTATGAGTTACACCAGCATTAACCATATTATGGTTACCACCAACGGAAACGCCTACGTTGAACATAGTGTTTTCATTCGTGTAATGAGCAAGGCCAAGAGCTGCCGCAGTTTCACCGCGATAGTTGCCTACGCCGGCCATGATTTGTGTTGGTTCCAATGGGTCGTATTGAATTGGTTTCAATGCTGCCATTGCCGCTGCATGAGCACCAACATGTTGCACTTCACCAGCTACTTGATTGATAGCTTGGCTAGTATTTGCATTGGATGCATTTAATTGAGCTACATTCACTGCATCTGTTGGATCTGTACCAGGCGCAACCCCTTTAATTTGATTATTACCATTATTGAGGCCATCCTTCGTTAAGGATACAGGGCCTGCATGTGGATTTGTAGGGTTCGCACTACCAGGCGTAATAGTAATACCATTACCATTCGTCACCGTTGTATTGCCAGCTGCATCCTTAAATGTAGCAGACTTCATGTCTGTAAGCTCAGGATTTACGGCATAACTGATAGATTTACCTGTTTGAGTAACCATCATGTTATTGCCTGCTTTGAAAGTAACGGTTTCTTCTGCCTTGATTTTTTCAGGACTTGTACCTACAACAGTACTTTTACCAGAATCAACAGAATCAACAGTAACCTTCCAACCAGAATCAGCTACGGCAGATTTCAATTGATCCTCTGTAGCTGCACGGCCAGAAACTATAGAACCTGGTGTCCAAGTTTTATTAGTTAAGCCTGTTACTGTGCCAGTAGAACCATCTACTTTCACAGAATTAGTACCACCAGTTGTGACGATACCATCCTTACCATCGATACCAACAGTGCCAATACCTGCCTTGCCATCCTTGCCATTAAGGGTAATCTTATCAGCTACAGCAATAGTGCCAGCAGTACCATCTACAGTAACCGCCTTAGTTGGATCCGCAGCGCCTAAGGTAATTTTATCATTCAACTTATTGTCATAAATTGTATGACCATCGGCAGCAGTTGTCTTAGTTAATACGATATTGCCCGTCGTACTACCTGCAGTTTCGCCATTATTAGCAGTTAATTCAGTAGTGGACTTAGCAGCATACTCTTTCAACTGACCAACATTGACAGCATCTGTATTCGCCACACCAGCCGCTACATTCACAATCTTATTATTGCCATTATCGAGGCCATTGCTAGTCAAGGAAACCGTATCTTTACCAGTTTTTGTAATCGTTATGCCATCTTTATTGAAAGTTGCATTGTTGCCAGCAGCATCTTTAACAGTTACTCCCTTAGCATCAGCCTTAGTCTCATCACCAGCTGCATTTTTCAATGTATTACTAGTTGCATTGGATACATTAGTATTACCTGCATTATCTGCCAATGTATTGCTAGTAGCTGTTGCAGTATTAGTATTACCTGCGCCATCATTAATTACATTTTTATCAGCTGTAGATGTGTTCGTCTTAGCACCATCAGTGATAGTAGTACCCGCTGCAGTTGTAGCAGTGGATTTATTACCATCTACAACAGTGTTACCTGCCGCATTAGATGTATTCGTTTTACCACCATCTGTTTGAACGATACTATCGCCTTTAATAACAGTTGTTTTACCGCCTGTTGCTTCAAAGGTTGCAGAATTCATCTTAGTAAGATCTTTATTCAAGGAGTACGATACTGTTTTACCATTTTGGTCAATAACAAGATTATCCCCAGCTTGAAGTTTTACTTCTTCACCACTGGATACCTTTGTAGAAGCAGCACCATTAGATACACCGCTAGAACCAGCAACGATACCAGTATTCACCTTCCAACCAGCGCCTACTGCATCAGATACTTGTTGCAATTGATCTTCTGTAGCTGCACGACCAGTAGTGGCTTTTGTTACACCTGGAACCCATGTTGTATTAGTTAAACCATCCAAATGACCATTAGCGCCATCTAATGTAACAGGAGTTGCACCATTCCCCATAGTAATCTTATTGTTCACACCGTCAACAGCAATGTTTCCGATATTAGCTTTACCAGCAGTTATAGTAGATGTATTTGTGCCGTCTGTAATCGTATTCGATGTAGCATTAGATGTATTCTTATTACCATTACCATCATCGATTACATTACTATCTACAGTAGACTTGTTAGACTTAGCACCATCTTTAATAACTTGACCAGCTGCAGTCGTTTCTGTGGACTTAGTGCCATCAGTTACAGTGTTACCACCTGCTGTAGATGTATTCGTTTGCGTACCTGCAGTTTGTGTAATACTGTTTCCAGTAATGACTGTTGTATTACTACCTGTGCCAAGGAATGTGGCAGAATTCATCTTAACAAGGTCTTTGTTAAGGGTGAAAGTAAAGTCTCGTTCATTTTGGTTTATGGTCATATTTTCGCCAGCAATCAATTGAACTTTATCGTCTTTACCAACCTTAGCATCTTTCTTAGTACCTGTTTGAGCACCAGATGTACCAGTTTTCTTATCTGCAGTGATTTGCCATGTTTGTTCGCCTACAGCTTTTAATTGTTCTTCTGTAGCCGCACGGCCTTTTGTTGCAAAGTCTGCACTAGTTACTGTTGTATTAGACAAGCCAGTGATATCGTTTGTTGTACCACCGGTTACTGTTACTGTACCAGTTTTGATTGTACCTGCTGCACCATCTAACTTAACAGCATTAGTGCCACCAGTAGTGAATGTATTATTTACACCATCAATGATAGAAGAGCCAATTGTAGCTTTACCAGCAGTAATAGTACTTGTGTTTGTACCATCAGTAATTGTATTAGATGTGGCATTGGATGTATTTACATTACCAGTGCCATCATCGATAACATTGCTATCAACAGTAGTTTTATTAGATTTAGCACCGTCTACGATTGTATTTTCATCAACAGTAGATGTATTTGTCTTAGTACCATCTTTGATAACTTGACCAGCTGCTGTAGTTTCTGTGGACTTAGTACCATCAGCTACAGTATTACCAGCTGCTGTAGATGTATTCATTTGCGAACCTGCAGTTTGCGTAATGGAATCACCGTTGATAACAGTTTTGTTAGTACCTGTACCATTGAACGTAGCAGATTCCAAATCTTTAAGAGCCTTATTCAATGAATATGCTACAGTTTTACCATTTTGGTCAACAATTAAGTTGTTACCTGCTTGGAATTGAACCTCTTCACCGCTTGCTACCTTAGTAGATGCAGCACCATTAGATTCACCGGTAGAGCCAGTGACCTTACCAGTGTTCACCTTCCAACCAGCACCAACTGCATCAGATACCTTTTGCAATTGATCTTCTGTAGCGGCACGACCAGAAACAGCTTGTGTTACACCTGGTGTCCAATCTTTATTAGCAAGGCCCATTACATGGTTATTCGTGCCATCTACAGTAACACCACCGATATTAGCAGTCTTACCTGTGATTGTACCTGTAGCACCATTTAACGTTACAGGGCTTGCACCTCCTGTTGTGAATGTATTATTTACACCATCCACAATGGAAGAACCAATTGTAGCTTTGCCAGCAGTGATTGTACTTGTATTAGTACCATCAGTAATTGTATTGGATGTAGCATTGGATGTATTTACATTGCCATTACCATCATCAATAACATTACTATCTACAGTAGATGTATTCGATTTAGTCCCATCAGTTTGTGTAATGGACTCACCAGTAATAACAGTTTTGTTAGTACCTGTACCAAGGAATGTGCCAGAGTTCATCTTCACAAGATCTTTATTAAGAGTGAATGTAAAGTCTCGTTCATTTTGATTTACTGTCATATTTTCGCCAGCAATTAATTGAACTTTGTCATCTTTACCCACCTTAGCATCCTTCTTAGTACCTGTTTGGGCACCAGAAGTAGTAGCATCTTTATCTGCCGTGATTTGCCATGTTTGTTCGCCTACAGCTTTTAATTGTTCTTCTGTAGCCGCACGGCCTTTCGTTGCAAAGTCTGCAGAGTTTACAGTTGTGTTAGACAAGCCAGTGATGTCGTTGGTTGTACCACCAGTTACTGTTACTGTACCAGTTTTAATTGTGCCTGCTGCGCCATCCATAGTAACAGCATTAGCACCTCCAGTAGTAAATGTCTTATTAACACCATCAATAATGGAAGAACCAATAGTTGCCTTACCAGCTGTACCATCAATCGTTACGGCATTAGTACCAGTACCAAGTGTCACCTTATCGTTGAGTTTTACGTCATAAATAGTATGTCCATCAGCTGCTGTGGTAGATGTCAATGTTACATTACCTGTTGTTGCATTAGCCGCTTCACCTGTGTTAGCAGTGATTTCAGTTTTAGATGCCTTTTTAGCTGCATTGATAGCATCAGCTACATTTTGAGCTGTTGCTACGCCATCTGTAGTTGGACCTGTAATTGTGCCATCTGTACCAGCAGTAATAGTTGCTGTATTTACATCGTATTTTACAACACCTGCATCATCGATAGAGGCAGTTGTTAATGTACCATTCTTGAAATTCAAGCCATCGGCTAAGGAAACTTGTTTAGCAGTACCATCGTTTGCTTTGTAAGACAAGTTTGTCTTATTCGCAATCTTAGTACCATCGATGGTTACCTTGTAATCCTTAGTTGTACCATCTGCACTAGTTGTAGGTGTTACAGTCAACGGATTATTAGCATCAGTTGTATCTGTGCTGACTGTCACAGCAGCTACAGCAGATTTTTTAACTTCTGCTTCAGACACTGTAAGATTTACATTCTTACCGTTTACATCAGTAGAGATGTATTTACCATCACCTTTAATACCGAATGTATCATCCTTAAGATTTACAGATCCAGTATTAGTCGCTACATCACCAGTGAACTTCAATGTAGTAGCCCCAGTGGCAGCTTTCAATTGTTCTTCTGTTGCCGCACGGCCCTTAGTTGCAAAGTCAGTTGCAGATAGAGTTGTGTTAGATAAACCCGTGATATCGTTGGTTGTACCACCAGTTACTGTTACATTACCAGTTTTAACAGTGCCATCTGCACCATTAACTACTACAGCATTTGTGCCACCAGTAGTAATCTTGCTCACTACACCATCGATACCAACAGTACCAATTTGTGCCTTACCAGCAGTAATTGTACTTGCATTAGTACCATCTGTAATTGTATTAGATGTAGCATTAGATGTATTTACATTACCAGTACCATCATCAATTACATTGTTATCTACAGTAGATTTATTGGACTTAGCACCGTCTTTAATCACTTGACCAGCAGCTGTAGTTTCTGTGGATTTAGTACCATCCGCTACAGTGTTGCCACCTGCAGTAGATGTATTTGTTTGTGTACCTGCAGTTTGCGTTATGGAATCACCAGTAATAACAGTTGTATTCGTACCTGTCCCAAGGAATGTAGCAGAGTTCATCTTCACAAGATCCTTATTCAAGGAGTATGTAAAGTCTCGTTCATTTTGATTTACTGTGAGATTTTCACCAGCAATCAATTGAACTTTGTCGTCTTTACCTACTTTAGCATTTTTCTTAGTACCTGTTTGGGCACCAGACGTAGCCGCATCTTTATCTGCTGTGATTTCCCAAGTTTGGCTACCCGCAGCATCTGCAACAGCTTTCAATTGGTCTTCTGTTGCAGCTCGGCCAGTAGTAGCAGTACCATTCCAAGTTGTATTAGATAAGCCGCCAATAGTATTAGCCGTACCGTTAACAGTAACACCACCGATATTGGCAGTTGTACCTGTAATTGTGCCTGTGGCACCATCTAAGGTTACAGCATTAGCGCCACCAGTAGTGAATGTGTTATTTACACCATCAACAACAGAGGAACCGATGGTCGCCTTACCTGCAGTACCATCAATTGTTACAGCATTAGCACCAGTACCAAGTGTCACCTTATCATTGAGTTTTACGTCATAAATAGTATGACCATCTGTAGCTGTGGTAGATGTTAATGTCACATTACCTGTCGTTGCATTAGCTGCTTCACCAGTGTTAGCAGTGATTTCAGTTTTAGAAGCCTTTTTAGCCGCATTGATAGCATCAGCTACGTTTTGAGCTGTTGCTACACCATCAGTAGTTGGACCTGTAATTGTACCATCTGTACCTGCAGTGATAGATACTGTATTTACATCGTATTTAACAACGCCTGCATCATCGATAGATGCAGTTGTTAATGTACCATTCTTGAAGTTCAAACCATCGGCTAATGAAACTTGTTTTGCAGTACCATCATTTGCTTTATAGGACAAGTTAGTCTTATTCGCAATCTTAGTACCATCAATCGTTACTTTGTAATCCTTAGTTGTACCATCTGCACTAGTTGTTGGGGTTACAGTCAATGGATTATTAGCATCCGTAGTATCTGTACTTACTGTTACAGCTGCTACAGCAGATTTTTTAACTTCTGCTTCAGAGACGGTAAGATTTACATTTTTACCGTTTACGTCAGTAGAAATGTATTTCCCATCACCTTTAATACCGAATATATCATCTTTAAGATTTACAGATCCAGTATTAGCCGCTACATCACCTGTGAACTTCAATGTCGTAGCACCAGTTGCTGCTTTCAATTGGTCTTCTGTTGCAGCACGTCCAGATACGGCTGTGCCATTCCATGTTGTATTAGATAAGCCACCAATAGTATTAGCTGTACCATTTACAGTAACGCCACCAATAGTAGCCGTTTTACCTGTAATAGCACCGGTTGTACCATCGATAGTTACCGCATTAGCACCAGAACCAAGTGTCACCTTATCATTGAGTTTTACGTCATAAATAGTATGACCATCAGCAGCCGTAGTAGATGTTAATGTCACATTACCTGTTGTTGCATTAGCTGCTTCACCTGTATTAGCAGTGATTTCAGTTTTAGACGCTTTTTTAGCTGCATTGATAGCGTCAGCTACGTTTTTAGCTGTTGCTACGCCATCAGTAGTTGGACCTGTAATTGTGCCATCTGTACCAGCAGTGATAGTTGCGGAATTAACAGCAACTTTCACACCCGCTGCCGTAGCAGATGTGCTCACAAGACTGCCATCACCGGTCACGGCAAAGGATACGTCCCCGTCTTTAAGGTATTTATTACCTGTGGAACCAGTGTCAGCAGTGAGGCCAATGCCCTTAGTAGTAGCGTTAACAGTGTCAGCATCTAGACCAACTGTGATCGTTTGGTTATTAACAGTCGCCGTTACGCCATTGGCACCAGCTACATTAAGTTTTTGGTTTTTAAGGTCTACAGTGCCGTCATGTGTGCCATCAGTAATATTGAGGTTTTGAGACAAGTTAGCCACTGCATTTTGAACATCGCCGATATTCGCCGCATTCGTCAATGTAGTGCCACCGCTAGCAACATTGCTAATGACCTTGTTACCAGCATTGATGCCAGCCGTTTTATCAATAGAAATACCACCAACAGTCACATTATCTGTTGTTACACCAGTGCCTGTAATGGCCGTTGTACCATTCGTTAAACCATTTGTATTGATAACCGTATTGCCTGCCGTGAAGGACGTACCTGTGAATGATGTGCCTGTGAAAGTAGTACCCGTTACAGAGCCATCAGTACCATCCAAGGTAATTTTATTCGCACCAGAACCAACAGTTACTTTGTTATTCGCTGTTACAGAATCAACGGTAATATCTTTCTTAGTAGCAACAGTGATTTTCTTTTTATCTGTACCATCTTGTGTAATCTCGATGTTATCGCCATTAACAAGATCTACTGTATCGCCGCCTTTAACAGCCGTTTTATCTGTTGTACTGGAATTCGTTGTAATATTCCAAGCCGCACCTGCTTTTGCTGCATCAGCCGCTTTGTTGATAGCATCAGCTACATTTTGCGCAGTTGCCAAGCCATCATTACCAGTTACGGACGCTTCACCTGTCGTGGCATTACTGTTAATCGTAGCACGCTTTGTAGAAATCTCAACCGTATTACCATTCATATTAGTAGATACAAAGTCGCCTGTTGCGCCTTTCACATTAAATGCCACATCAGCAGCGCTCAAAGATTGGCTGGATGCTGTGCCAGCATCTGCACCAAGGGAGATATTTCTAGCTAACGCTGCTGTATTAGTAGCAATAGCGGCTGTATTTTTAGTGATATTACCCTTATTAGCAGCAATATCTGTGGTATTCGTATTGATTTGATTCTTAGTTGCTGTATTAAGATCAAAGGATACTTTACCATCGTTATCAACAGTAGCAACTGTGGATCCACCATCTACAAAGTTAAGACCCTTAGATAAAGAAACCTTCTTCGCATTAGCATCAGCAGCACTATTAGCACGGTATGTTAAATCCGTTTTAGCCGCAAGTTTTGTTGTATCGATACCGATGGCATAATCCTTAGAATTAGCACCCGCTGTTGGGGTTACCGTAATCGGATTATCTGCTTGCGCATCCTTACTTACCGTTACAGCAGCTACCGCTAAATCTTTTACCTTAGCCGCATCAACAGCAACTTTCACACCTGCTGTTGTACCAGTTGTGCTCACAAGATTGCCATCGCCAGTTACCGCAAAGGATACATCACCATCTTTAAGGTATTTATTACCTGTAGAACCAGTATCAGCAGTAAGGCCAATCCCCTTCGTTGTAGCATTAACAGTATTCGCGTCCAAACCAACTGTGATCGTTTGATTATTTACAGTCGCTGTTACACCATTAGCACCAGCCACGTTAAGTTTTTGGTTTTTAAGGTCCACAGTGCCGTTATTTGTACCATCAGTAATATTAAGGTTTTGAGACAAGTTAGCTACAGCTTGTTTCACATCACCAATGTTCGCTGCATTGGAATCATCAGTAGCATTGTTGTTTACAGTACCGCTAGCTACATTGGAAATAACTTGGTTACCTGCACTGATACCATTCGTACCAAAGGAAACCGCACTAGCACCTGTACCACTTGTTAGACCAGTCGTATTGATAACTGTATTACCTGCAGTTAAGGAATCAACGGTCATATTCTTAGCCGTCTTGATGGTGAAAGTCTTACCCGTTTGGCCAATTTCAATATTGTCACCATTGTTAAAGGTAATAGTGTCGCCGCCTTTTACCTCTTCTTCAGCATGAGCATTCGCTTTCACCTTGAAAGAAGAAGCAGCCTTAGCAGCATCCTTAATCGCTTGTTCATTAACCGTCAATTTTACATCATTGCCGGATGCAGCGGTAGAGATAAACTTGTTATCACCTTTGATATTGAAGGATACATTACCATCCTTTAAGGACTTAGCAGTCGTAGATGTGCCGTTATCGTCAGTTAAAGCAATAGTATGAGCGATATTGGTTGTATTCGTTGCAATCTTATCACCCAATACAGTGTTTGTATTGTTAATTGCCGCAGCAACCTCTGTAGCTTTAGCTACACCGGTAGTACCCGTTACAGTACCATTCGTTGTATTAGGTGTTAATGTACCTTCTGCTACATCAATAGTAATCGTTTGTCCATTAACAGTAGCTTTCGCAGCACCCGTGCCTGTAAGAGTTAATTTCTGATTTTTAAGTGCTACAGAGCTATCTTTTGTACCATCAGAAATATTAAGTTTTTGATCTCCAACAGTATCTTTTAACTGCTTAACATTAACTGCATCTGTATCAGCTGTACCAGTTGCCACATCTTTGATTTGTTGATTTGCTGCACTAATACCTTCTAACCCAAACTGTGCTGTATTAGTTCCTGTGGCATCACCAAAGGCAATTCCTTTGGCATTATATTCAGACATATTAGAACCATCAGTAAGTGTCACTCCAGAAGTAGTAACAATAGTATTACCACCACTCCCATTATCTAAAGAAATGGTGCCCATACCAATTTGAGTTAAATCAGTAATCCCATTATTAATTCTGATACCGGAGGTATCTATAGAGGTTCCTGCGCCAGTATTATCTTTAAAGTCAGCATGATCTGCTGTTATACCACCATTACTACCATCTAATTTAATGGTTTCACCTTTATTATTGCCAATCGATACAGAGGATAAATTAGTAAGGTTTTTATTTAGTTTTACAGAGATATTTTTATTATCACGCTCAACTGTAATATTACTACCACCTGTGAAATCTACAATATCCCCTTTGCTAACTGTCGTAGGATTAGCTTCGCTATTAGCCGATAACTTCCATTCATAAGCACTCTTTGTAACAGCATTATTAATAGCATCTGCCACATTTTTAGCAGTTGCCAAGCCATCATCACCTGTTACAGAGGCTACACCACTATTAGCATCACTATTAATTGTAGAGCGTTTAGTAGATACTTCTACAGTATTGCCATTCATCTTAGTAGAAATGTAATCACCAGTAGCCCCCTTAATATTGAAAGCTACATCTCCGGTAGATAGAGACTGGCTAGATTTTGTCCCAGAATCGGCACCAAGGGAAATATTCCGAGCAAGTGCTGTTGTATTTGCTGCAATATTAGTTGTATTAGTTGCAATTTTACCTTTATTGGTAGCAATATCTGTTGTATTTGCAGCAATCTTATTTTTATTAGTGGCTATATCTGCAGCATTTGTAGCAATATTAGCTTTATTAGCAGCAACGCCAGTAGTATTAGTATTGATTTGGTTCTTAGTAGCTGCATTTAGGTCAAAGGATACTTTGCCATCGTCATTTACAATTGCAATAGTATTGCTACCATTAACAAAATTTAGACCTTTCGATAAAGAAACCGTCTTAGCTGGAGATGCACTATTGGCTGTATATGCCAAATTGGTATTAGCCGCTAATTTATCTGTATCAACCGCAATAGTTACACCAGAACTAGATGCAGTTGTCTTTACTACAGATCCATCACCTTTGATATCAAAAGTAGCATTTCCATCCTTTAGCTGTTTTATACCAGTATTACCAACATTACCTAATAATCCAATACCATTTGAAATGGCATTTTGAGCATCTGTTGTTAAACCAATATTAACAGTTTGTCCGCTTACAGTAGCATTGATTCCCGTACCACTTGACACCTTGAGTGATTGACCACCAAGCTGAACAGAGCCTTTATTATTGGCTCCATCTGTCAGGTTAAGCGTTGCACCTGATACATAACGTTTAACATCTCCAATATTAGCCGCATTACTATCTGTACTACCACCAGTGGCTACATTATTAATGGCTTGATTACCTGCACTAATTCCATTTGTACCAAATGAAACAGCACTTGAACCAGTACCACTTGTTAAACCAGTAGTATTAATTGTCGTATTGCCGGCTGTGAAAGTTTGACCTGTCACTGCACCGGTTTTACCATTGATAGAAACCGCGTTGGTTCCAGTGCCGAATGCTGCCTGTGCATTGGTTCCATTTAAGCTAATCGCATTATTACCGGAACCAGCCGTAATAGTTGCAGAGGTCCCATCTAATTTAATTGCATTAGTGCCAATACCAGCCGTCATTACACCTGTTGTACCATCTAATACAAGCTGTTTAGTTGTGGCACCTACAGATACCTTATTATTAGCTTTCACAGAATCTACAGTAATATCTTTATTTAATTTGGTAGTAATCTTCTTACCTGCACGTTCAACAGTAATATTAGAAGAATCACCATTGAAGTCTACCTTATTGCCTTTTGCTACGCTTTCACCAGCATCACCATTAGCAGATACCGTCCATGTATATGCATTTTTAGAAATAGCATCATTAATAGACTGCGCTACGTTTTTTGCATCAGCCATACCTTTATTGGCTGATGCTACTCCATTCGTATTAACAGTAATATCTTGAGTTTTACCAGCAATGGTAATACCATCTTTATTTGCTGTCGTTGTAATGTAGGTAGTATCCCCTTTAATAGCCAATGTACCATTAGCAAGGTTCACATCATTATTGCCACTATTACCACTGAAAGCAAGGTTTACGCTCTTTAATTGAGCCACATTGACCGCATCTGTATTGCTTGTACCTGCTGCTACACCAGTAATTTGACGAGTTACACTAGCACCTTCACCAACGGATACAGCTGCATTTGTGCTGGTAAGTATATTATTAGTTAATCCACCATACTTATTAGTACGACCATCATTCGGATCGTATCCCTTAACACCTTTATCAACAGTGGCCTTAGAACCAGAGCCTATTGCAACACCATCTTTTACCTGAGCAATAGCACCGGTTCCAAGAGCCGTAGCATTTTCTGCTGTTGCAGAGGCAGCAGATCCTAATGCGGTCGCATTTTTAGCCATAGCAGCTGCCTGATGGCCAAATGCACTCGCATCAGTCGCATCAGTTGTAGCCCCAAAACCAACTGCGGTTTGGAAATTAGTATTATCCTTGGTCACTGTTGCCGCTCCAATAGCAGTAGTACCTACACCAGCTGCCTTAGCCCCTTGGAATTGACCAGAGTTATCACCCCCACCAAGAGCAACTGCATAATCACCATTTGCAATAGTATTGCGCCCTATAGCAACACTAGGCGCCGAACCAACCTTTACTTTAGCATTACTATTTTCACCGATTGCAATAGTAGAGAAACCTAATGCTTTGGCACCTTTACCTATTGCAACAGACGAGGCAGCGCCACCTTGTGCGCCATTACCAATAGCCACTACATCATTAATCTTAGACTTATCTGTACTATTAATAATAGTAGCACTTTGGCCTAGTAAGACGGATCCACTAGTGTATACATCACCTAGGCCAGCACTTTTACCAATACTAACATTATTGCTACCCGTTAATTTACGTCCCGCATCTGTGCCAATACCAATATTTTCTGTTCCATTAGATTGAAACCCTGCAGCCCAACCAATTCCTATTGATTTAGAATTATTTTGAGCTCCATAATTTGATTGATAACCAATAGATACTACAGATTCAGCATTAGCTTGAGAGCCATTCCCTAAAGAAACACCATTATTACCGGATGATTGAGCACCTGGACCAATTGCAATAGCATCAGTGCCTGTAGCACCATCATTATTTTTATTACCAACAGCTGATGATTTTACAGAAAAATAATTAATAGGTTTAATTTGGCTAGCCACTGCAAATAGTTGAGAACCATTAATGGCATCTGTACTTGTAGCAGATACTTCACCTGCTGCTACGTTTTTAATTTGACGTTCTTTTCCTACTGCACCAACAGAAACTTGCATTCCTGTATCAGAGGTTGCACCAGCAAAATTATAAGTAATGCCGTTAATAGTTGTATTCGCCTGACTTGTTGCATTTGTATCAGTAGTAGAATCACTACCAATAGCTACAGAATTAGCGATTGATGCCTTAGCATTTTTACCAACTGCAACTGCATTTGCATTACTTGCGTTAGCACTTTTACCAATCGCAATAGTCTCATTACCATTTGTAACAGCACTTGCACCTATAGCAAGGGCATTATTACCTTGTGCTTTCGTCTTATCTGTAGCACTATAACCACCAATCGCAACAGCACCTACACTTGATGCTTCTGCTTTACTACCCATTGCTACTGCATTCGCAGCAGTAGCCGATACAGCACTACCTATGGCAACACCATTTTTACTCAAAACACTTTGCCCTACTGCAATACCACCATCAGCAATAGATACAGTACCAATAGCCAAACCGCCTTTAGCTGCATTTGCACGATTACCAAAAGCAATAGATCCATCATCTACACTCTTAGTACCATAATAGACATTTGTACTAATGTCATTAACATTTATAGTATAAGTGTTTCCGTTTCCACCGACACCAGTATTATTTTTGTCGCCACCGACACCACCATTACCTATAGCGATAGAATCAACTCCGGATGCACTAGCTTTAGGGCCGATAGTAATATTGCGAACACCATCACTAGTGGATCCAGCCCCTATAGTAACCGACGAATGCTGATTAGCAGATGCTCCTGTCCCCATAGCAATAGAGTCTTGCCCACCAAAAGTAGTTCCTGCAGTCGGAGCAGTTATGCTAGCACCTTTACCAATAGCAATAGATGAATTCCCACCAGCTGCGCCTGAAACACCTGCAAAGGAATCTGTTCCACTTGCAGTTGCACCTGCACCGATGGCAGTCGCCCGCTCATTGCTACTATTAGAATTATACCCAATAGCAATAGCCTTTTCTCCAGTCGCTTTGGGATAATTAACTGTAGCTGTATAATCTCCAGATACATCTCCACTACCTAAGGCAATAGAGTATTTCCCCGATGCATCAGCACTAACCCCCATTGCCATAGAGCCTACTTCTCTAGCTCGAGTTTTAACACCGATAGATACACTGGAAGAGTTATCACCAATACTATTATCATTATTTGCTTGAACACCAATAGCAACAGTATTATTTGCTTTTGCCTTCGCATTAAACCCTATGCCTACAGCATTCACTGCGCTTTCTGCACTCCAACCAACAGCAACGCCACCACGGCCACCGGCAATTGCACTAGAACCAATAGCAATAGCACTTTCACCACTAGCATTACCACCACTTGCCGCAAAAGCATTATTGCCATTTGCATTTGTCGAACCGGTGCCACCTAACGCAACTGAATTATCCCCAGTTGCCGTAGACCAACCAAGACCAATAGCACCAGCACCATTAACGACTGCACCACCTATAGCAACAGAGGAGGATCCTGAAGCATTACTATGTGCACCTATAGCAACAGTCGCTACGTTACCATTCGCTATTGTAGTATTATCATTCATATTAGGTCCTACAACTAAACCTTGTGTAGGATGGAATCCTACACCATTAGAGTTCCAGCCTGTTCTAGCCCCACTACCATTTATAGCTTGACTGTCCTGTACGCCATTAACCATCGCCAACGCCGCAAATATCCCGGCCACTACGATTTTCTTTTTACCTGTTTTGTTCTTTGCAATTTCAGATACTACGATGTAGCACTGTTTTGACTTAGACCAAATTACTTTAAAAATCTTGTTCATTCGTTTTCCTTTTACTAACTATCTCTCAAAACCATATCTTATATAAATTATTTTCTAGTATTTGTATTTCGTTATGCCTCAAAATATACCCATTATATTTTAAAGCTCATTTCATAATTTTATCATATTTTATCTATATCAAACAATGGAATTTGATGCATTATACGAATATTTAATTGCAAATCAAACATTTTCAAAAATCAAAAGGATATAGATTTAATCTATTTCTTTTATATTTATCTATGTATATTTTTATCTTTTTGGATAAATATTTATGAATGATTATACAATCGAATTGTTAACTTGTATTCCAAAAATATTTCTATTTAATTTCCATATGCGTATTTTTCATCTCGTGTTTATTATTTAATTTAATATTTTATTTTTAAAGTGTATTTTCTAATTCATTTTATATTTAGGATAATCTTTTAATAAGACAGATAGGTTTAAGCGCAAAAAAAGCCACCACTCATAACGAGTGGTGGCTTTCACCATATACATATTCATACATGAAGATATGCAAATGTATAAATTGTGTATGCACCTAAAACTATGCTTTAGAAGCAAGCAATTGATCAACAGCTGCTTTCAATGCATCGATTTCAGATTGTTGTTTATCAAGCTTAGCCTTGTATGCTTCGTTTTCAGAACGCAATTGAGTCATTTCATCTTGCATTACATAAATGGAGCTAATAGGGCCCGCTTTATAACGATCAGGAATATTTTTCTTTTCAGCACTAATGCCAAATTTGTGAGTTACGCCCGCATTAATCATATTATGGTTGCCACCAACAGACACGCCTACGTTAAACATAGTATTGTCATTTGTATAGTGTGCAATACCTAAAGCTGCTGCGCTTTCACCACGATAGTTACCTACGCCAGCCATGATTTGTGTTGGAGCCAATGGATCGTATTGAATTGTTTTCAACGCCGCCATCGCAGCAGCATGAGCACCTACACGTTGGGTTTCCGTAGCAACCTTGCTAATTTCTTGACGAAGTTGCGTTGTATTACCCGAATTATTTTGCGTCATTTGATTAATCGCATCGGCCACATTATCTGCAGTCGCGAGATCATTACCACTAGACGTAGCATGTCCATTTGCAACGGAAATAGTCGATGTTTTAGCATCGTATTTCACTACACCACTAGCTGCTACAGTCGCTTTTGTATGATCACCATCAGTGAAATTAAATCCACTTGCAATGCTCGTTGTTTGACCATTCAAACCATTCGCAGCATAGGCAATTTTAACATTGTTCGTATTTAATGATAATCCGATACCTGCACTTGTAGCATTAGTCGTAATCATGGTATCGCCAGTAACTTTGAAAGTACCATTTTGTAGATTCATAGTTTGTTGGCTATTGTTATCACCATCAAACTTAAATGTTGCAGAGGATGTGGCACTACTAATTGCTTGTTGTAATTGACCTTCTGTAGCTGCTCGGTCTGGTGTGGTTGTAGAACCAGTCCATGTTGTATTGGATAGACCTGTAATGGTATTTGTTGTACCACCTGTAATTGTTACATTACCAGCTTTCACAGTATTACCTTGAACAGTGTCACCTTTCACAGTACCTGCGGCAGTCACATTACCAGATGTAGTTACATTTTTAGCAGTTACATCGCCCGTAGCAGTGATATCCTTAGCAGTTACCGTGCCAGTATTGCCGTCTAATTTAACCTCATTAGCGCCTGTACCAGCTGTTACCGTTGTGAAAGCAACATTGTCTTTTGTCTTATAGGTAATATCCTTGCCAGTACGAGATACTTCCATATTGGAACCAGCTTTGAAGTTAACAGTGTCACCACCGGAAATCGTTTCTGTACCGGTCGTACCATCTGCAGCAAGTTTCCATGCAGATTGAGATACTGCTTTTGCAGTCGCCGCATTAATAGCATCAGCTACATTTTTCGCAGTCGCAAGACCATCATTTCCAGTTACGGAAGCTTCACCTGTAGCGGCATTACTATTGATGGTTGCACGTTTAGTGGAAATCTCTACAGTGCTACCATTCATGTTTGTAGAGATATAATCCCCAGTAGCACCTTTCACTGCGAAGGATACATCACCATCTTTTAAGGATTGGCTAGATGTAGTACCACTATCCGCAGCAAGAGAAATATTTTTATTCGTTGCTGTGCTAGCATTGTTAATCTTATCCTTAGTAGCTGTATCTAAACCTACAGTAATAGTTTTACCATTCACTTCAGTAGTAACACCATCTGTACCTACAACCTTCAATGCGTCATTTTTAAGGTTAATAGAACCATTATTATTGCCATCTGTAATATTAAGTACTTGAGCACCTGTCGCTTTAGTAACAGCCGTATTAATCGCAGTACTAACAGCATTTTTTACATCATCTGTTGTAGCTACACCTGCTGTATTTGTGATGTTACCATTGCCATCCGTAGACAATGAACCTTGCGTTACATTGAACTTCACAACACCATTAGCTGCTACTTCTGCAGTTGTTAATGTACCATTAGAGAAGTTAAAGCCATCTTTTAAAGATACCGTTTGACCTGAAGCATTACTATTTGCCGTGTATGCAATATTAGTATTCTTAGTCAAATTAGTAGTTAAATCACTAATCGCACTTGTGATATCACCAATATTTGCAGCGTTTGTAGCAGTCGTACCACCACTAGCAACATTGGTAATCACTTTATTACCCGCATCGATACCTGTTGTTGTCACAGATGGACCACCTGTTAAACGGAATCCAGTCGTATTCATAGATGCATTACCAGCTGTAAATGTATTACCACTCACTCCACCTGTTGCACCATCCAAGGTAATAAGGTTAGTACCAGAGCCTACTTTTACAGTATTGGCTGCAGTTACAGAATCTAATGTAAGATCTTTTTTCGTCTTAACCGTAATCTTCTTACCATCTGTACCATCTTGTGTAATCTCGATGTTGTCACCATTAATGAGATCAACCGTATTACCACCAGATACTTTTGTAGCTGTACCACCATTAGTAGAAATATTCCATGCAGAACCATCTTTAGCAGATGTCACAGCTTTAGTAATCGCATCATTCACAACAGTCGTCATATTATCT
>NZ_ALKL01000005.1:0-2289 GCF_000286635.1 Veillonella sp. ACP1
GGCTAATGAAACTTGTTTTGCAGTACCATCATTTGCTTTATAGGACAAGTTAGTCTTATTCGCAATCTTAGTACCATCAATAGTTACCTTGTAATCCTTAGTTGTACCATCCGCACTAGTTGTCGGTGTTACAGTCAATGGATTATTGGCATCTGTTGTATCTGTGCTTACTGTTACGGCAGCGACAGCAGATTTTTTAACCTCTGCTTCAGATACTTTCACAGTCAAATTCTTGCCATTCGCATCAGTAGATACATATTTACCATCACCAACAACGCCCAATGTATCGTCTTTCAGATTAACTACACCAGGGGATGTATTTGTATCACCAGTGAATTTCAAGTTAACTGCATCAGTAGTCGTTTTTGCTGTTTCAGCTACGGCTTTCAATTGATCTTCCGTCGCAGCTCGGCCAGTTGTAGCTGTACCATTCCAAGTTGTATTGGCCAAGCCAGTTACATGATTATTATCACCATCGACAGTTACACCACCGATAACTGCATTTTTAGCAGTAATTTTACCAGTTGCGCCATCAAGTTTAATGGTTTCAGTTGTACCAGTACCAATGGATACGCTAGTCAAACCAGCAAGGTCTTTATTCAAGGAATAAGTAAACTTACGTTCATTTTGATTAATTGTAAGGTTATCCCCTGCAACCAATTCGACAGTTTCATCCTTGCCAACAGTAGCATTTTTCTTAGTACCTGTTTGGGCACCAGTTGTACCTGCTTTATCTGCCGTAATATTCCAAGTTTGGCTAGATGCAGCATCTGCTACTTTTTGTAATTGATCTTCTGTTGCAGCACGGCCTGTTACGGCTTTTGTTACACCAGGAGTCCAATCTTTATTAGTCAAACCAGTTACAGTGCCAGTTGCACCATCTACCTTAATGGAGTTTGTACCTCCAGTAGTAATTGTGCCAGTTGCACCATCAACAGTTGTTACACCTGCAGTTACTTTTGCAGCTGTACCATCTACTGTAACAGCGTTAGCGCCAGTACCAAGTGTCACCTTATCGTTGAGTTTCACGTCATAAATAGTATGACCATCTGCTGCCGTAGTAGATGTAAGCGTTACATTACCTGTCGTTGCATTAGCTGCTTCACCAGTGTTAGCAGTGATTTCTGTTTTAGATGCTTTTTTAGCTGCATTGATAGCATCAGCTACATTTTTAGCCGTCGCTACACCATCTGTAGCTGGGCCTGTAATTGTACCATCTGTACCTGCAGTGATAGATGCAGTATTTACATCATATTTTACAACGCCTTTATCATCGATGGATGCAGTCGTTAATGTACCATTCTTGAAGTTCAAACCATCGGCTAATGAAACTTGTTTTGCAGTACCATCGTTCGCTTTATAGGACAAGTTCGTCTTATTCGCAATCTTAGTACCATCAATAGTTACCTTGTAATCCTTAGTGGTACCATCTGCACTCGTTGTAGGTGTTACAGTCAATGGATTATTGGCATCTGTTGTATCTGTGCTTACTGTTACAGCAGCTACAGCAGATTTTTTAACCTCTGCTTCAGAGACTGTAAGATTTACATTTTTACCATTTACGTCAGTAGAGATGTATTTACCATCACCTTTAATACCGAATATATCATCCTTAAGGTTTACGGATCCAGTATTAGTTGCTACATCACCGGTGAACTTCAATGTAGTAGCTCCAGTTGCAACTTTTAATTGTTCTTCTGTTGCAGCACGGCCTTTCGTTGCAAAGTCTGCTGCCGTTACAGTTGTATTAGACAAACCAGTGATGTCGTTTGTAGTACCACCAGTTACTGTTACAGTACCAGTTTTAATTGTGCCATCTGCACCATTAACTACTACAGCATTTGTACCACCAGTACTAATCTTGCTTACTACACCATCGATACCAACAGTACCAATTTGTGCCTTACCAGCAGTGATTGTACTTGTATTTGTACCATCAGTAATTGTATTGGATGTAGCATTAGATGTATTTACATTAGCACCATCAGTTTGAACAATGCTATCGCCTTTGATAACAGTTGTTTTACCGCCTGTTGCTTCAAAGGTTGCAGAGTTCATCTTCACAAGATTCTTATTCAAGGAGTATGTAAAGTCGCGTTCATTTTGATTTACTGTGAGATTTTCACCAGCAATCAATTGAACTTTGTCGTCTTTACCAACCTTAGCATCTTTCTTAGTACCTGTTTGAGCACCAGATGTAGTAGCATCTTTATCTGCCGTGATTTGCCATGTTTGTTCCCCTACAGCTTTTAATTGTTCTTCTGTAGCCGCACGGCCTTTTGTTGCAAA
>NZ_ALKL01000006.1:0-18821 GCF_000286635.1 Veillonella sp. ACP1
ACAGCTGCCATCAATTCGTCGATTTTAGCTACATATTGAGCGTCGCCTTCCAAAGCTTTCAAAGCGGAACCTACAACGATAGGTACTTCGTCGCCAGGGAATTCGTAGGAGGAAAGAAGTTCACGAACTTCCATTTCTACTAATTCGATCAATTCTTCGTCGTCAACCATGTCAGCTTTGTTCAAGAATACTACGATTGCAGGAACACCAACTTGGCGAGCCAACAAGATGTGTTCGCGAGTTTGAGGCATAGGGCCGTCAGCTGCGGAACATACCAAGATAGCGCCGTCCATTTGAGCCGCACCAGTGATCATGTTTTTAACATAGTCAGCATGGCCTGGGCAGTCAACGTGTGCATAGTGACGGTTTTCAGTTTCGTATTCAACGTGTGCAGTGTTGATTGTAATACCACGTTCACGTTCTTCTGGAGCTTTATCGATCATGCTGTAATCTTGGAAATCAGCTTGGCCTTTTTCAGCCAATACTTTAGTGATTGCAGCAGTCAAAGTAGTTTTACCATGGTCAACGTGACCGATAGTACCAATGTTAACATGCGGTTTCGTACGTTCAAATTTTTCTTTTGCCATTAGGATTATATCCTCCTTCACAAAAACAAAATACTTTTATAGTATTACTATAATATAATAACCTAATTTAATCAACGGAATATACATTCCTACAGATTATTATACCATAATACACAAATGTCAATAAACAAAAAATTACATCCTATTTCGAGGGATGTAATGAGTTATAATTATATTTTTATAGTAGATACAAAAAAATCCCCACCAATGTGAGGTTTAATGGTGGCGGCACACGGATTTGAACCGCGGACACACCGGGTATGAACCGATTGCTCTAGCCAACTGAGCTATGCCGCCATGTATGGAGCTAGTGACCGGGATTGAACCGGTGACCTTATCCTTACCAAGGATACGCTCTGCCGACTGAGCTACACCAGCACAATGAACGTTCACTTCACTGTGAAATTATGGTTGCGGGGACAGGACTTGAACCTGCGACCTTCGGGTTATGAGCCCGACGAGCTACCAACTGCTCCACCCCGCTATAAATGGTGGAGGGAGAAGGATTCGAACCTTCGAAGTCGAAGACGGCAGATTTACAGTCTGCTCCCTTTGGCCGCTCGGGAATCCCTCCATAAATAAAATGGAGCTGGCGATAGGAATTGAACCCACAACCTGCTGATTACAAGTCAGCTGCTCTACCTATTGAGCTACGCCAGCATCATTACGACAAGATGTATTGTATCATCTGCCACACTAAGTGTCAAGAATTTTTTGAAACTTTTTTGAAAGTTTGTTCGTTCTTCGCAGTCACCCTTAGTGCTATATCAATATATCATGAAAGTTTTTCTGACGCAAGTATTTTTTTAGAATTTTTCCAACTTCATTTTTGCCTCATAGGAACTCACATCTATACTTACATATATAAATAGATTATTGCTAGAATAGCAACTATAATTCGATAATAGCCAAACGACGCCAACGAGGATCTATTTAGATACCATAAAAAACCTTTTACCGTTATATATCCCACTATATATGATACGACGGTGCCAATGATAAACATAATAATATCATTTAATTCCAATGCATGTATGACACGCACTAAATCATACACACACACGATAATCATAACAGGCACAGCCATGATAAACGAAAAATCAGCTGCAGCCCTCCGTGTACAGCCGATAAGCATCCCCCCTGCAATGGTTGCGCCAGAGCGCGAAAATCCAGGCCATAGACAAAGCATTTGATATAGACCAATTTGAAAGCATTGATATATAGTCAAATTATTTACAGAATCCACCAATCGACCAGATACTGTTCTTTTTTCCGCATAAATCATAAATATAGCACCTATAATAAGGCCTACTATAACGGGAATAGGTCCAAATAAATACTCTTTTATAATGTATTGCAAAAGATATCCAGCCATTAATACGGGTAACATGCCCGCACTAATATGTAGTAAAGATACGCCGCGTGTTTTTATCCAATTTTTCCGTTTCAAAAAGCCGTTAAATGTACGTCTATAATGTGTATAAATAGCAAGAATGGCACCTATCTGAATAAACACTTCAAATACATCAGCATGTGTGCCTTCAAAATTGAGCATATGCCCAATAATAATCATATGACCTGTACTCGATACAGGAATACATTCTGTTATACCTTCTATAACACCTAAAATGAGGGCTATTACATATTGTTCCATGTCATTCACCTTCTTTCAAAATGTGGTCACAACGCATGGCAATATATAATGCCCTCATTAATTAATGTAACGCTAATTAATCAATAACCATAACACGCTCAGGTTTAGTGATTGTCACTACCGCATGTTTTGGATCATTATTGTGTTCTAAGTACAATTGATCACCTTCGAGATGACCACGCCAACCTACAACAATCGGATATGTTTTACTAATAGTCTTTAATAGTTCAAGAGGATTTAAATTTAATATCGGTGCAAACAATACATTAATACCATCGATAAGAACAACTTCTGTATCACTGCGACTTAATGCACGACGAATTACTTCTTCTGCAAGTTGTGGTCTTTCATCACGAGGTACCAATAAAAATTCTTCTTCAATAAGTTGTTTTGCTTCTAAATACTTCCAACCTTTTTGTTCAGATAATTCACGAATCAATAAACTTTTACCAGAACCAGGACCACCAACGATAAACAATATGCGTTCATCATTATTTTGAATTTGTTCCCACCGTTCTTTCACATCTTGTACAGTAACCATATCCTTGCCTCCTCACATAAGATGACCTATTTAACAGGTCTGTCAGACAACATCACTGATTTGATATATTGATTTTTATCATCTAAGGCGAACTGCAAATAGGAATTATTCAACCTTGGATTTTTATATTCATATACCGTAGCCGTTCCCGTACTAGTTGTAGATTCAGCAATACGTGTCGGCATACCATATACAAAGAGCAATAAATATTTAGTATCACCCATAGCGATACCACGACGTGTTGGTGTGTAGACATTTAATAAAACGCGATTAATAAGCGAATTACCGTCAACACTAACACCATATTCATTATAGCCTATGAACGTAGACCCAAACAGCATTCCCTGTGTACGCCATTCACCATTTGCATCATTTACAAAATGCTGATTCAAATGCAATCCGCGTAGTACAAAGTCATCCTCAGTCAACTGACCGGCATGGAAGGAATACATAGGCGCCTTAGGCAATCCAAATCGAGACCATACTTGACCATCCAAAATATCAACAGCCTCTACCGTATTATTTTTAATGGTGAAAGCCACATAGAACTTTCCATTTTGAATAGTTTCTGGTAATTGGCTATTATTATTTGTATTCGCTACGGAAGAAGAAAATTCCTTTTTTTCTGACCATGAATTTTCGGAATGCCCTTCATATAAGAAGATATATGACTCATCAGTCTGATTCCGCCACATCGCATTAGGGCTACCATAGGAGAAAATCATTTCCATACGAGAACTGCCTACGCCGATATCACGAATTGTAACTAATCCTTTATCAGTAGTATGAAGATTAGTAATAGTACCAACAGGGAATAAATAGGTCGCACCTTGTCCACGCAACTGATTATCTACTAAACGCGATTTATCTGGACCTGTATACACAGTTATATCTATATCTTTTTCATGATACGTCGTGAATACACCCTTCACCGTCTTTTGAGCAGATGGACTAGGTACATACACATCACCAACGCGATAAACCGGTCCAATACTTGTACCATCTTCAGACTCGGGCTTTTGAGCCAGACTATAGTCATCCTCATCACCAAGCGCTAGTAAATTATTAGACGTATAAGAACGTCCGATATCTGCTAGATTATTTTTTGAATCTTGTGGCATGACACCATCATTTTCACTAGCAGCTTGCCAATACTGTAAGGAGTCACCAAAAGCAGTGACAGCCAACTGTTCTGCTAACCAACCTGTTTTCGAAGATTCATCAGCAGCAGGAGCTTTTACAACAGCTACTGCATTTTTTACTTCCGGTATTGTTGGTCCTGCATCAACGGCCCCCACCGATGCGGTTCCTAAAGCACTTAACACTACCATCGTCATTGCAGTACGAGATAACATATGTTTCATTAACGCTTCTCCATTTGTTCTCTAATCCATGTTAACCAAGGCGCCAATCCATCCTTAGCAGTACAGCTAATTTCAAATATATAGCCTTGAGGATTTAAATTACGAATATCTTTAATGGCTTTATCTTTATCGAATGGCACATATGGCAATAAGTCAATCTTATTGAGCAATATAGCTTTTGATTCCTTAAAAATAAGAGGATATTTCAAAGGCTTATCTTCACCTTCTGTAACAGATAAAACGGTAACCTTCATCGCCTCACCAATATCGAACTCAGCAGGGCATACTAGATTACCTACGTTCTCGATAATAATCATATCGAGTTCATCAAGATCTAAATCAGTTATAGCATCTTGAATCATATTAGCATCTAAATGGCAACCTCCAACGGTATTAATTTGTATAACAGGCACACCTAGAGCATGAATACGTTCTGCATCCTTAGATGTAAATAAATCACCTTCGATAACAGCTAATTTATAGTCTTTAACTAAATCTTGAAGTGTTGCTTCTAGCAAAGAGGTCTTTCCGGCCCCTGGAGAGCCCATTAGATTAAAGACAAATATATTTTTTTCTTTAAATACTTGTTGTAACGATGATGCAATGGCATCATTTTTCGCCAACACATTTGTTTTTACTTCTACTTGCATATATACCTCAATCTATATCAATAGATGTCACTTGTAATTCGCGACCACCTATAGTATTTACAAAATGGCTTTCACAATGAGGACAGATGAATTTGTAATCTTGTACATCAAATATAGTATCACAATCTAAGCATTGCCCTTTAATAGGAATCGTATGAATATCGATTTTTGAATGCTCTGCCGGCGTATTCTTTGTAACGGCATCCCAGCAGAATAAGAGTGCATCAGGTTCTACACCACTCATCAACCCCAAATCGAGTTGCACAGAATGAACGATAGACGCATCATTGTTTTTCATGGTCTCTAAGGCAATATCTAATATACCCTCAGCGATTGACATTTCGTGCATGGTACGCCTCATAAACAGCTTCTAACATCATCGTAGTCGTAACAGAGCCCACACCACCTGGTACAGGTGTGATAGCCGAAGCTACCGTGCTCACCGCATCATAATCAACATCCCCTACTGTTTTTCCGTCTAATTCATTAATGCCTACATCGATAACAACAGCGCCAGCTTTCACCATGTTAGCTGTAATCATATGTGCTCGGCCCGCAGCAGCAATCACGATATCAGCTTGTTGTATATGATGTGCTAAATCGGCCGTACGAGAATGGCAAATAGAAACCGTAGCATGACGTTCAAGCACCATCAACGCTACCGGTTTGCCAATCACTTGGCTACGACCAACAACGACCACATGTTTACCTTCTAAAGGAATACCATAATGATCCAAGATTGCTAGGCATGCCTTCGCAGTACAAGGTGCAAATCCACCTTTACCAGCTGTAACAAGACCGATGTTATAGGTAGTAAGACCATCGATATCTTTCTTAGGATTCAATGCATCGATTAATTGCTCCGTATCAATTTGTTTTGGCATCGGCATGAGTGGCAATATGCCATGTACCGCATCATCATTATTCAAAGCCATCAATGCATCGTATACCTCTTGATGCGTAGCTGTACTTGGTAGTTGCTTACGCACGAAACCATAGCCAAAATTTTTGGCCGTTTTCTCCATGAAATCCGCGTACATGTTAGCGCCATGATCATCACCAACTAGCAATACAGCCATTGTAATTGTACCGGACTCTAGACCGGTCATCTTCTCTTGTAAAATCGCTTTATGTGCATCAGCCACAGCTTTACCACGTAATTCTATCATGTATATCTCCATTCATTATCTCAAGGATAAACCACATATAAATTCATGTAAAAAGGTGCCTATAGAGGCACCTTTAGTTTGCTCTTATTCTATTATATAACGTTTTGTCTATAGTTGCAGTTACCTATCCTGCGACTAATGACTAAATTGAACCACAATAGGTGTACCAGGAGATACTACGGTTCCCGGTAATTGTTCCTGTGAAATCGCCTTACCAGTACCATCTGGTTTAAAGTATAAACCCGCCGTATGCAACCAATCACGTACCTCTCCAAATGTATAGCCTCTAAAGTCTGGCAATACTACACTGCCATCACCATTAGGTTTTACTGCTGGAAGTTTGGCCGCTGGTACAGCCGCTACAGTAGCGCCATCCTTAACGGAAGGTGACATTTGGTAATACCGCACTAATTGAGACACGATATTCTTAAATACTGGGGCCGCAATTTGACTACCATAGATAGAACCTTTTTTAGGATCATCGATGGCAACAAGAACAACAAATTTAGGATCTTCTACCGGACCAAAGCCTATAAAGGATGCGATATAACGACCTGCTAAATAGCCGCCATTTTTAGTGTCTAACTTTTCAGCAGTCCCTGTTTTGCCTCCAAAGTGATAGCCTTCAACCATCGCTTTAGTACCGCCACCTTCAGAGACTTCTTTTTCAAGAATATCCGCAATCGTTTTAGCCGTTTCTTCTGGTATTGGTTGCCCCACAACTTCAGGGTCAGTAGTACTAGTTACCTCACCTTTTATATTGCTGTAAGATTTAACAATATGTGGTTTCATCATGCTACCACCATTAGCTATAGCGCCAAAAGCACGGACCATTTGCAATGGTGTTACCGCAATACCTTGACCGATGGACATGGTTGCTACATCAAGCTTACTCATATCATCAGGATTATATAAGATACCATCACCTTCACCAGGCAATTCAATACCTGTTTTAGAACCAAATCCATAGTTACGAACATATTTAGATAATATATCCGCGCCTGTAGTGGTACCAATTTCTGCCATACCTGTATTGATGGAGAACTTCAAAATATCGATCAATCGAACAGGACCATAGCCTTCACCATTCCAGTTTTGCATAACATGTCCATTGGCCGCAAAGGAACCTTTGTCGTTATACACTTGGTCTAGTTTCCATTTACCTGATGCCAATGCAGCAGATGCAATAATCGGCTTAAATGTAGAACCTGGTTCATACAAATTTGTTACTGCAATATTCTTAAAATCTTCCTCTGAACCTTGACTATAATGATTTGGGTCATAGGTTGGGCGGTTCGCCATCGCCAAGATTTCACCCGTTTTAGGATCCATAACAATAACGCTAGCATGTTTAGCGCCTGTATCTTCCATGGCTTTATCGAGAGCACGTTCTGCTATAAATTGAATACTTGCATCAATCGTTAGTGTCACACTCTTACCCTTATCAGGTAAATATTTAGATAGTACGGAGCCAAAGATGGCATTCCCCTTTCTATCTGTTGCAACTAGTTCCTTTTGGATACCGCCCTTCAATTCATCATCTAGCACCATTTCAAGACCATCAAGGCCTTTATCATCGGTACCGACAAAGCCGAGCACTTGTGCGGCCAAGTTACCATTAGGATAATATCGTTTAGACTCTTCTACAAAATTAAGACCTTCTAAATTTTTATCCTCAATCAATTGGGCTACCGCTTTCGACTTTTCTGGTTCCATCATACGGTCAATCCATACGAACGCAGTATCCTCTTGTAATGATTTCACAATGTCCTCTTTTGACATCGTCACATATGGCGCTATAAGTTCAGCAACTTCACTAGGCGATTGCTTAATCATCTTAGGATCCGCATATAGGGATTTTGTAACCACACTCATAGCCAATGGTCTTCCATTGCGGTCATAAATCGTACCGCGCGGAGATTGTAATTTTCTATCCACTTGCACTTGGCTCAAGTTCTTCGCCTGCAAATCAGACTTATCTATTATTTGTAAAAAGAATAAGCGCCCCACTAATACGACAGCAATACACAGTAATACGCGTACCGTATATTCAATTCGCTTATTATCATTCCCTGAAATATTCATTATGGTCTCCCACTCAATATATTACTTCGATGACCTCTGCAACTTATGGATAAGCGCTTCATATAAATCATCTGGTGTATTGTTAACGACACCATTTTGCACCTGTTGCATCAAATATTGTAACCCTTTCGCCACATTATCGCCACAGGCTTCTAGAACGCGGTTGTCATAGTTCAAATCTTTTGTATGCACAGGCATTTCTAGGCTTAAATCAGCCATGCATTCCCCGAACGCCAATGTACCATCAGTAACGGAATATGGCTTACCACAACCAAGGACGTCGGCCGCACAAACCTTCGCCAATTGCAACCACGCTTCCCGCATACTTTGACTATCTCTAAACTCGCCACTTCGAATTTCCTTGCGCATCCATTTTTTCTCATCTGCCTCTTCATTTTGCACGAAGAAATGAAAGCGCATGTGATTTTTAACAATCCACGAAACGCGACTAGCAAATTTCTTATTATAGCCGAGACGAATCAATAGGTCATAGGCCATCTCCGCGCCTAGATTATCATGGCCTCGGTCGGTATAGCGTCCATTAATAACTTGCCTAATGGTAGGCATTCCCTTTGCCACATCATGTAATAGGGCGCCCCAACGAAGGGTTAAATCAGGTTCCGTTTCCGAAACGACAGCCAATGTATGATACCATCCATCAAATTCGTGAAACGCCTTTTCTTGAGGCAATCCCACCAAATGATATAGCTCTGGCAATATAGGAACCTCTTTAATTGCCCCATTTTCAACGACGCGGCACGAACATTCTGCCAAGCGCGATTGGACGAGTACATCTAGCCCTTTTGCAACTGCTGGTTCCAATAATAACCGGTCTAATTCATTCCGCACACGTTCTAGTGAAAGCCCCGATACACGGTGGAATGCTTTTGGCATGGCCTCTAATAGGGATTTATCCGGAATAAAATCGAGTTTTGCAACGAATCGGCAAGCTCTAAATAATCGCAGTGCATCCTCTTGGAACCGTTCCGTTGGATTCCCGATGGTGCGCAAAACCTTATGCTTAATATCTCGGCGTCCACCGACGAGGTCGATAACCTCTTTATAGCGATTCATCGCCATACCATTAACGGTAAAATCGCGACGTTTTACATCTTCTTCGAGCGTATCTGCATAGATGACTTCTTCAGGGCGATGGCTATCTGCCCCATATCGTTCCTTGCGATACGTAGCCACTTCATAATGTTTTCCATCTACAATGGCCACTACCACACCGAAGGACTTACCTATGATGCCTGTAGTTTCAATATTCGCATCACCTAAAACAGAGATGACCTGTTCAGGTCGGGCAGATGTAACGATATCAAAATCGTGTGGCTTTACATGCATGAGCATATCTCGCACAGCGCCGCCAATAATGAAAGCCTCAAAGCCCGCTTCTTCTAAAATTGTCAGCAAACGTATAGCTTGTTCCATACATCTACCCTCCCTTCTATTTATCTTTTTATTGTACTACAAATAGGGTTATGAAAAAAGGCTCACATACTATAAGCACATTGCAGATTATGCTCATAATAGTGAACCTTTTGTATATATGTAATTATAGTGAACAAACTTTCTCCGCTATGGCAAGACCTGTTTGAGTGACGGCTAAACCACCATCACTTGTTTCGCGAAGGGCTGCAGGCATAGCGCGACCAATATTATTCATCGCCTCAATTACCTCATCAGTAGGAATTTGGCTTTTAATACCAGCTAAAGCAAGTTCAGCCGCGGTAATAGCATGAACGGCATACACGCCATTCCGTTTTACACAGGGAACCTCAACAAGACCTGCCACAGGATCACAAGCAAGGCCCAGTAAATTTTTCATACACAATGACACGGCATGCCCGACCTGACGAGCAGTACCACCCATCATCTCTACAATGGCCGCTGCCGCCATACATGCAGCCGTACCAATCTCAGCTTGACATCCACCGACCGCACCAGCTACACAAGCGCGATTAGCAACCACATTCCCTACGCCTGATGCAGCAAGGAAACCTTTCACTAAGACATCTCTATCTAGTTTATATTGCTCAGCCACGGCCTGAATGGCCCCAGGCATAACACCACAAGAACCGGCCGTTGGACAAGCCACAATTCTAAACATTTTCGCATTAGCTTCGTTGACCGCAATAGCATAAGACATCGCCTTATAAGCAGTTTCACTCATAAATAATGGTTTCCGTTCCATTAAACGAGCCGCATCACCACCAGACATATTTGACTGGGTCCGTTGTAAATGACGCAAACCATCGTGAATGGAGGACTCAAAAATACTTAATCGATGCTTAATTTCTTTAACGATTTCCTTTTCACTACGATCATACTGTTCTAGCTCACTGCGCAATACCACATCACCAAAGGATATGTTATTCTCTTCGCTAAGGCGGATAATATCAGCTATCGTTTCATATTCGTAACTCATCATATCCTCCTATAGTGCCTCAAAGGTCATCACATCTTGAATACCTGGGCATTCACGCATAAATTGTACTGTAATAGGGTTTACAACAGAATCAGTGGTAATTACCATAACCGCGTCCTTATATTTACCCTTTCTAAACACGCGCATGGACGCAATATTGATATCCGATTCACTCAAGGCCTGACTAATGAGAGAAATCGCACCTGGTCTATCCTCATGGAATACAACAAGGGTAAATTCATCGCCCGTAATGGACATATCATTGCCATCAACCTCGGTAATCATGATTTGACCACCACCAATCGAACGACCTACAACGGACATATGACGATTATGGTCGCCGTATAAATCAAACTTAACTACATTCGGATGTCCTATATCGAGTGGTGATTCGATGAAAGTATAGTCTAAACCTGCTTCATCAGCGAGTTCCTTCGCATTGCGGATGCGTTTATCATCCTCTTTAAAGCCTAATAAACCACCTAATAAGGCACGATCTGTACCATGCCCCTTATATGTTTTTGCAAACGACCCATACAAGGTCATTTCAACCTTCTTCGGCGTATTCCCAAATATACAACGAGCCATCTTGCCAAGCCGTGCTGCACCAGCGGTATGCGAACTAGATGGGCCAATCATAACAGGGCCGATAATATCAAAAATACTGTTCATAATGAACCTCTATGCATATATAAATAAAGATATAATCTAATTCTTATCTATAGTATAGCAATCAATATTCATAGATGTCTATATACACAATAGAGGTATGTTTGTCCACTTATGACAAACATACCTCTATTTTATTAATTAACTATTAATATAACTCAGCCAAGAAAATAATCGCAAATCCCCATAGTACAACACCATATGTCGTATTTATTTTTACGACAAAAAAGGCTATACCATCCGAAGATGGCATAGCCTAATTTATATAGCAACAACCCGAATCATATAAGAGAGAGGGGATTAGGGCCGCTGTTATCAAGATTTAATCCGATTAGCCCAAGATAGCTTTCATATCAGCTTCTGGAGTTGTAATTGGATGTAATTGGAATTTTTCTACCAAAATGTTCAATACATTGCTGGAGAAGAATTTAGGCAAGGAAGGTCCGATGTAGATGTTGCGGATACCCAATGCCAACAATGTTAACAAGATACATACTGCTTTTTGTTCGTACCAGGACAATACCAATGTTAATGGCAAGTCGTTTACGTCACATTCAAATGCACCAGCCAAAGCTACTGCTACTTGAATAGCGGAGTAAGCATCGTTACATTGACCCATATCAAGGATACGAGGGATACCACCGATTTCACCGATGTTAAGGTCGTTGAAGCGGAATTTACCACAAGCCAATGTCAATACTACAGTATCATCTGGAGTTTGTTTTACGAATTCTGTGTAGTAGTTACGGCCTACTTTAGCACCGTCACAACCACCAACTAAGAAGAAGTGTTTGATTGCGCCAGCTTTTACAGCATCGATTACTTTATCAGCAATACCCAATACTGTACCGTGACCGAAACCAGTAGTTACTTCGTGACCACCGTTGATGCCAGTGAATTCTTGAGCTTCTTTGTAGCCGCCCAATTCGATAGCGCGTTCAATAACAGCGGAGAAGTCTTTAGTGCCATCAGCTTTTTCTTCTACGTGTGCACAGCCGTCGAAACCTACCATATCTGTAGTAAAGATATTTGCTCTGTAGTTTTCTTTTGGTGGCATAATGCAGTTTGTAGTGAACAAGAATGCGCCAGGAACGTCAACGAATTCTTTTTGTTGGTTTTGCCATGCAGTACCGAAGTTACCTTTCAATTGAGGATGTTTTTTCAATTCAGGGTAAGCGTGGCAAGGTAACATTTCACCATGAGTATAGATGTTTACACCTTTACCATCAGTTTGTTCCAACAATTGATTCAAGTCGTGAAGGTCATGACCAGTTACAACGATGAAAGGACCTGGTTCTACAGTCAAAGGTACTGTAGTTGGTACTGGAGTACCATATGTTTCAGTGTTAGCTTTATCAAGAATAGCCATGCATTTCAAGTTGATTTGACCGAATTCCATCAACAAGTTTAACCATTCTTCAGCACTGTGGTCTTTAGCGAATTCTACCATGCCTTTGATGAACCAAGCATCAACTTCAGGATCATGGAAACCAAGGCGTGCAGCATGCCATGCATACGCAGCCATACCACGCATACCTAACAATAATGTGGAACGAAGGGATACGATATCTTCTTCACCTTTCCACAATTGTTCCCAATCGAAGTTTTGAGCTACGCTATCGATTTTTGCATGATAAGCGTTTACTTCGTCGATGAATTCTTGAACGCGGTCTTCAGAGAAGTTTACGTTTGTTACACACATGAACAAACCGCGCATTAAATAGTCAACGCCTTCTTTAGTTTGGCCTTTTACGTCTAAAGCGCGTGCTAAACCAACTAAAGCAGCAGTTAATTCGTCTTGTAAATTAGCAACTGGTGCAGTTTTACCACATACACCTTGTACAGTACAGCCGCCTGGTGCTGCAGATTGTTCGCATTGATAACAGAACATGCTCATTTAAAAATCCTCCTTTGCGAGACTTCCTCGCATTCAAGCTAGATAATATAAAACCTATACATTACACTGATGAATTATCAGGTGTCTGATTGATTACATTGAAAGTATAACGTAAAGGTGATACAATTTCTGTAGCTTGAGCAACAATAAAAAAACTTTTTCAAAAATTTCCTGACTCTTCTTTTGGAACAGGCTGCTCACAAGAGCATATATAATTATTTTACAATACTCATTACAAATTACCTATAAAAAGCATCACACCATACGATGTATAATTCGGGCTAAAATAGCTATATACTATATTAGGAGGTACACATGATTAAACAAGTTCTATCCGATGACATTATCAAACAATACTTACCAATCTTAACAGCATGCCCCCTATTCAATACATTGGGTATACCAGAATTAACGAGCTACTTACATAATGCAAAAGTAATTATAAAGAATTATAAAAAGAACGACTTTATCGCTATTTCAGGAGATCCTATGGAAGGAATTGGGGTTATCTTGGAAGGCAGTGCTCTTCTTACGCGTGAAAATGTGCTAGGCCAACGAGTTATCATGGCCAATTTAGAGGCATCCTCTATTTTTGGGGAAGCCTTGCTATTTAGTAAGCATCCACTTTGGCCAGCCACCATAAAAGCATTAAAGCCAACAAAAATTATGTTTATACCACTCGAAACATTTATCGAAACATTACCGGATTGCCATCAATGCCAAACCAAAATCCTTTCTAATCTATTAGAGGATTTATCGGAAAAAGCATTGCTTCTTACCAAAAAAGTTCATTATTTAACATTAAAGGGCATGCGTGAAAAAATTTACGCATATCTTACAGATATATATACGATGCAACACAGTGAAAAACTGGTGTTACCTCATAATCGCGAACAAATGGCGGAAGCCCTCAACGTTTCACGTACTGCGTTAAGCCGTGAGCTTGGAAGATTGCGCGACGAGGGTATCATTGAAATCAATGGCCGCCATGTGACATTATTAGACCCTCAACAAATTGTAGAATTTGGATTTAACAATTAAATACAGCGTGTACGCAACACAAAACCGCCTAGGCATAGCCTTAGGCGGTTTATTGTATATATGTATAGAATTAGAACCAATGAGATAAATCAAATTCTTCCCCAATGGTTGCTTTCACATGAGCTCGACCTAAATAGAGACCAAGTAATGTGAGAGAAATAGAACACATAGGGCTTTCATCATAGACGCGAGCCAAATCAGAAAGAACCGGACTAATATCGTCCATGATTTGACGAGCCTCTTCCCCTCTAAATGCAGTAGGTTTACTCTTCATCAAAGCTATGAGATCACGTTGTACCATTGGATCAGAGATGCGAGCCTCTCTAAAGAAGCGTTGTGCCAATGATTCATCGACGACAGCCAATTTATAAAGATTAGAGTTTAGGCTGCGCACCACAAATCGTGGATCTACGCCGCGGCCATCAGTAGCACGGAATAACTCTTCCTTTGTAAAGCCACGATAGTTAAATACAAACGGATAGGAATTACTCAATAATTGCGTCAATGTTACGGACTCACGTTCTTGCTGAGTACAACGTAAATAATCTAGCTGACGATAAAACGATGAGTCATGAGGCAAATCCGAAATAAATGGTTCGATATATTTTTCCACATAATGTTGGAAATGAATACGTCCATAGTTATTAGAATTACGAGAGTATTGTAATAATAATGTTAACGCCATCACTTGAAAGTGTCCTAATGTAAGATGGGGCAAAACGCGCAATGCATCAAAAGCTACTAAGTACGGTGTACTCGACTTAGGCGATTGAACCACATCGGAAAAGGCTTCTAGCGCAGCTGTTTTCATCCAAGTCGTTGGAGATCCTGCATAGGCTTTTTGCATAGCCAATAATGCTTCTTGAATTACGATATTTTGCAATAGTAATTTGACTTCGCTTAATTTCGTAATGCCTAAAACAGCTAATGCATCCCGCGTAATATCTGCAACGAATTGCATAGCATCACCATGAACGACACCGAAAGCATGAGCAAATGGTTCAATTGCAAGGGCTACGCGTTTATCCTCTTGTGCAGCCTGTGCCCATGGACCAATTGGTTCTGGCTCATCCTCTTCTTTGTTGGATAAATGTTCATTAATTTCATCGGCATTAAACATGCGTGTTTCTTCTAATGCAGATGGACCTTGTGGATTTACAACTTCACTATTTTCACTGCCAAACATCTGCGTTGCATCAGCATCAAAGCATCGTGTTTCGTCCATTACATCAGGAGACTCGCCTAATGCAATAGTATCCTCTGTAGAAGATTCAACAGCAGGAATTTCCATCGTTTTTTCTGTATCAGTCACTGCATCAATAGGTTCTGCAACAACGGGTTCTGTAACAATAGGTTCTGCGGTAACAGAATCCTCAAAATCATGTTTTTCTACAGGATTATGTAATTGAATAGCACCCTTACTAACAGATGTTTGTTCATCAACATGAGCCTCATATACATCAACACCATCATGTGTTTCCCGAGGTGTTATATGTACCTTCTCTTGTTCATACAAACGCCCTGGACGTGATGTTTTTGGAGGCTTTGATATTACAGAATGCGCGTCACTGTTACTTTCACTTTTATTAAATACCGCATAGCATACTCCAAAGAAACCAAGTACGACAACGGCCAATACGACATATGGGATAAACGTTGACATTACATTCTCCTCTTATAATAATGCGTCATTATATACCGCACGGATACCGCCGATACTCTTAGGGCGAACACGACAAGCTGTCACATGCGCTTCCCCAATTTCTTTTAAGCTTAATCGTACAGGAACCGTTACATGTTTCATATGCATACCAATGAAAGTATCTCCTATATCGATTCCCGCATCTGCTTGTATAAATTCAACAATTACAGGATCCTTAAAGCGGTTATACGCCGTCATAGCCATAGCGCCACCAGCATGCAATTGAGGAACAACATTACATTCCTCTTCCCAAGTCATAGTCTCACGTTCCATTACAAGGGCTCTATTTAAATGTTCACAACATTGTACAGCAAGATATAAACCTCGTTCGCTAACGGCTTTATAAATCTCATCAAATACAACAGCTGCTACATCCTCATGAGAATCAGTGCCAATCTTTTTACCACAAATCTCACTTGTAGAACATCCCACTACAAATAGCTGTCCTTCGTGTACCTTTGCTACTGTTAAGAGTTCTTCCATAGCAGTATGTACTTCTTGTCTAATTGTTTCAATAGAATGCATGATATCGCCCCTTTTTAATATTCAAATCTATAAATATATTATCATAAATTATATGTCTTTTATAGACCAAACTATAGGATATATGCGTGAAATTCTTATGATAAATTAATCTATTGTATATGATACTAGTTTGAAATACAAAAAAGAGGCTTGCTAAAGCAAGCCTCTTTCAATCACTCAGTGGTGATATTAGATTTTTCTGTAAGGTTTTTGGCCTTGTTCGTAGAAGTTGTTACCTTCAGTATCGCCAACTACGATGCAAGGGAAATCTTCAACTGTCAATTCAGCCAAAGCTTCTGGGCCAAGTTCACCATAAGCAAGTACTTCGTATTTTTTGATGGATTTTGCAATCAATGCTGCAGCGCCACCAACTGCTGCGAAGTATGTGCAACCATTTTTCTTCATGGATTCAACTACTGCTGGTTTACGGGAACCTTTACCGATCATGCCTTTGATACCTTGATCAAGCATTGTTGGTGTATAAGCATCCATACGACCAGAAGTTGTAGGACCAGCGGAACCAATTGGGTCACCAGGTTTTGCAGGTGTAGGTCCTAAGTAGTAAACGAATTTGTTAGTCCAATCGATTGGTAATTTTTCGCCACGTGCTAAAGCTTCAGTCATAACTTTATGAGCAGCGTCACGAGCGGAGTAAATTTTGCCAGTGATAAGAACGCTATCACCAACTTTTAATTTACGGGAAAACTCTTCATTATATTCTTCAGTATTAATGCGAATTGTTTCAGCCATTGTAATTACCTCCTACCGATTAAAGTACTACGTGTTTATGACGAGCAGCATGACACATAATAGTAACAGCAACAGGAAGGCCGGCGATATGAGTTGCACCCCATTCGATGTTTACACCGATACAAGTTGTTGTGCCGCCCAATTGTGGACCGATACCAGTTTTGTTAACCATTTCCAAAATTTCTTCTTCCAATTTTGCATACTCAGGATCTTTGTGAGGAGTGCTAATATCGCGAAGCAAAGCTTTTTTGGACATAACAGCTGCTTGGTCCATAGTACCACCAATACCAACGCCAAGTACGATTGGAGGGCATGGGTTAGGGCCAGCATGTTTTACGATTTCAAGAACTGCATTTTTAACGCCTTCAACGCCATCTGCAGGTACCAACATAGCTACGTCAGATTTATTTTCAGAACCGAAACCTTTAAGTTCTACGTTGATTTCTACTTTATCGCCAGGAACGATATCGATGTAGATGATTGCAGGTGTGTTATTTTGAGTGTTTTTACGGTTGAACAATGGTTCTGCTACAACGGATTTACGAAGGTAACCTTCTACATAACCTTGAGCAACACCTTCATTGATGGCTTCTTTAAGATCGCCACCCACGAAATGAACATCTTGACCTACTTCTACGAATACTAATGTCATACCAGTATCTTGGCAGTATGGACGATCTTCAGCATCAGCAATTTCTGCATTTTTGATGATTTGATCGAGAACGATGCAACCAACTGGAGACTCTTCTGTTTCACGGCCTTTTTTCAAGCCTTCATAGATGTCTTTTGGCAAGTGGTAAGCTGCGTCCATACACATTTGACGGACTGTTTTTGTGATTTCAGATACTTGAATCTCGCGCAAGATAATCCCTCCTCAGGAAAATAATTAGATATTAACTCTAATACAATGAGATACATTTATTCTCAAAGTGTTAAGCTAAGATTAACTCTATGACTCCATACTAGCACACTACCGAAGGCCTTTCAACGCTTTACCTATACAGTTTTCTCAATGAAATTTATCGATTTGATAATTATTTTCAATGATTAATTATACCTTTTTTATGCACTTTGATAATATTAAAAATAGTAGCTTAACTCTAATAAAAGGCTATATAACTGTAATAAATATCACATTATATTATTGTATATGGTTCGTTTCCAATCAATATGTGTTCTAACCATAAAATATATTGCTTTCTTTAATGAGATTATCTATCATTTTTATATAAAAAGATTTTAATTATGAGTATGTATAACGATTATCTTCAATACAATTAATTTACTAACTCCCCTATTCATCAAGGAGTTCATATACACAAAAACACGCTTAATTAGTGGATTTCTCACCAATATGTATAATTATCGTTTTTTATGACTATCTCATCAAATTATTTTATCATTCCTCAAGCTCTGTCTATTATGTGTTTTAGTTATAGCATATGCTAAAAATTTTTAACTTTTTATAACATTTCCCCTTGCTATTATCGATATGTTCCTTTATAATAATCACTATATTATTCCTCGATAGCTCAGTTGGTAGAGCAATCGGCTGTTAACCGATCGGTCGTAGGTTCGAGTCCTACTCGGGGAGCCAATATTGGCCCGTTGGTCAAGCGGTTAAGACACCGCCCTTTCACGGCGGTATCCCGGGTTCGATTCCCGGACGGGTCACCACATGGACGATTAGCTCAGCTGGGAGAGCGCCTGCCTTACAAGCAGGATGTCGGCAGTTCGATCCTGTCATCGTCCACCA
>NZ_ALKL01000007.1:0-179980 GCF_000286635.1 Veillonella sp. ACP1
TGTAAATGATACTCTAAGAATGTACAAAAATGATGATATAAGAATGTACAACTTTGATTGTATCACCGATACTATAGTTGAGGTGATAACAACATGCAATACGTATACGCTATTAACAGTTCATTTACTGTAACATCATTATTAGACTTACCAATGTTAAGAGACATTCTGGAGGCTTGCAATTTGAAACCTAATTATAGTTTACTAGGTCGTGAATTAGGCTATGATAGACGCACCATAAAATCTCATTATGAAAATGGAACGCCTGATCCACATCGTCATAAACCATCTATGATTGATAAATTTCATGACGTAATACAGACTTTATTATCTGATGATACACCCCAACAATTTTATTATAAGCGTGTCTTGTGGCAATACTTGGTAGATAACCATGGACTCACAGCTGCTTACTCTACATTTCGCGGTTATATTTTAAAGATACCAGTATTTCAATCCTATTTTGATAGAAAACATACATCGCCTAGCACACAGCATACGATTCGCTTTGAAACCGCACCAGCTGAACAGGCTCAAGTTGATTGGAAAGAGAATATTAAATTCCTATTGCATGATGGCACACACATAACTTTTAATATATTGCTGATGACATTAGGCTATTCTCGATACAAATTAGCAAAGGTCACTTTCGATAGAACTACTGAAACACTACAAGATGCATTGGTAGAATTCTTTGAACAATTACAAGGTGTTCCACATGTACTATTAACAGATAATATGAAAACCGTGATGGTACAACCGAGGCTAGCTGGAACTAAAGGACAGCTTCATACCAAAGCAGAACAATTTTCAAGTGACTTTGGCTTTACATTTAAGCCGTGTATGGCGCGCCGTCCACAAACGAAAGGCAAAGTAGAAAGCCAAATGAAAATTCTAGATGAAATTCATGCGTACCAAGGAAAATTAACAATACAAGAAGTGGAAGAACAGATTCAAAAAATTATTTTACGTAGTAATCTAGCGATTTCTCAAGCTACAAGACAAATACCGTCTGCACTGCTTGAAAAAGAAAAGGAATCTCTTACCCCACTTCCAACAAAAGTGATAAGAGATTCCTACCGCATAGATCACCCAAAAGCTAAGGTTTCAGCAAGTAATCTCATTAGCTTTCGTGGTAGCCACTATTCTGTACCACCAGGATATGTGGCCAAATCTATGACCTTAAAGACCATAGATAAGATGCTATACATATATGATAGCACAGAATTGATTGCACAGCACCCATTAAGTGGTAAGAAGGTTAACTATTTGCCTTCTCATTATGAGGCACAATTGCAGAAAACAATTCCTTATCTAAGTTCTGAAGATGTGAAAGCTAAAGCAAAATCTAATTTGGAAAAGATAGGAGCTATCTATGACACTACAGACTAATTACCAACGCTTACAAGATAATCTAGCATATCTAAAACTAAAACAATGCATGTTACACCTAGATGAAACAATTGAATTAGCTAATACACAGAGCTTATCTCATATTGAGTGGTTATTGAAGCTGAGTGATTACGAAGTTGATATTAAACGACAAAACGTAATTAACCATATGGTGAAAATTAGTAATTTTCCTCATTTGAAAACACTAGCTGATTTTGAATTTTCATTTCAACCACAAATTAACGAAATGCAAATTAAGGATTTAGCATCATTAGGATTCATGGAACAAGCTGAAAACATTGTATTTCTTGGCTCTAGCGGAGTGGGGAAAACACATTTAGCTACATCACTAGGTATTGAAAGCTCTCGTAACAGACGAAGCACCTATTTTATTAAATGCCATGATTTAATTCAAAACCTTAAGAGTGCAAAAGATGAAGGACGATTAGAAACTCGGCTCAAGCATTATGCACGCTACCAATTACTCATCATTGATGAAATTGGCTATTTACCGTTACAACCAGGTGATGCTAACTTACTATTTCAAATTATTGATAGACGGTACGAAAAGAAAAGTACCATCGTAACGTCTAACATTAATTTTGATGAGTGGGCTACCATATTACATGATGAGCGAGTAGCTAATGCTATTGTTGATCGATTACTTCACCATGCACATGTGATTAGCATAACTGGAGATTCATACCGGTTACGAAACCATATGCAACAGAAGGAATAACTGTACATTGTACATCGTCAAAATTGTACATTCTTATATTGACATTTACATTTTTTTAGAAACAACTTTATATCATCATATACATCAATGGGTACATATTTCTCACACTCTGAAATAATATTGTTCATTAAAGATAACTTTAACAAGTTGTCGATTTGATTTAATCTATCAACTATACTTTCTAATATATTTTCATTTTGTTCAGTCACAGTTGCTCACCATTATTTTACAATGTATTATTACTTATTTAATTATCCGAATATTATAAACAATCTAGCATGTATACGTATTTTTATAGACATATTTTACCAATAAAATATTATTATATATTCAATATTTCATAAATTCTTCATAAAATAATTCATCTTATCCTCATAAATTAAAGTCATAAAAGGCTACATAAATTCATATGTAGCCTTTCTCCTCCTTATCGCAAACAACTAACTAATTTTTTGTAGCAAATCATAATAAGTCTTATAAATTGCTTGTTTAACTTTTCCGTCTTGTAATTCTGCCCAGGTTTCATTGATATAATTTGGACAGTAAGATATATAACAATCTAATGAATTATTAGGTATAAAAGATATTAGTTTTTGAATTGGTAAGTAATCATCATAATAGATTTCTTCTAAGTCTGATTTTATATGCCAATAGTATGTCAATGGTTTGGCATTACAATACCATTCTGGGTCTTGTAGATTTTCCTCAAGTGTTACATAGGCTTTCATAAAGATTGTTCTTAATTCGTTAGTTAATGAATTAGGTTTATAGGTTTTCTCTTTTAAATAAGCTAGTATCGCAAATAATTCTTCGCTCCAGGCAAGATCAGGTACGATAAACTTATCAAATAAATAAGGAAGTTCATTATCATGACTATTAAGTCTTGTATGTAACAAATCCTTTACTTGTTTTTTTATTTCATTATAGGGTCCACTTTTAATACACGGAATAATCATAGGTCGCCCCACACCATGAAAACCTTCTAGCAATTCCTCCATTCGAATTTTTATTTCATTTATGATGAGAAGCTCAAAATTTTCTTTAGATTCAAAATTTGATTCAATATATGTATCAAATGAATCCAAATGCTTAAATGCCTCTATAATTTCATTTTTTTTAGGTTTTAAACCTTTTGCATCCCAATCAGCCTGTTTGATTTCTGCTTCTTTCAATTTTACATTCAATATTTTTTCAAATAGATTTAAAACAGATTCTTTTGATTCTTCATTAACTAACATATTTCTCATATACAAACACTCCTTAGCTCATATAAATAATCTATACTACTATTGATGCAAAGAATTATATAACTCTTTGCATTTTTCTTTGAAAGTATTTACATGCTTATTCTTGATACTCCAATTAATTGAATGAGCATAATACATAACATCACATTCATATGGACTACCAGGTAATATAGCTAACAGTTCTTCTACAGGATTTAGATCATCCAAATACAAGAATTCCCATTCATCCTCTAAATCCGTATAGTACTCAAATGAATGTGCATTACTATATTCAACCTTTTCGCTTAGATTTCTATCTAATAAGGTAAATACATTTATGTAGATTTGTTTTAATTCATCTGTAAATGTACCTTTCATATAGAAATCATTAGTCAAGAAGGCTTTCATAGCAAGTAATTCTTCATTCCATTGTAAAAGTGGCACAATTTCAACATCAAAGATATTAATAATTCTTTGGTCATGTTCTTCTAAAGCTTCTTCTAGATTACGTTTTACCTTTTCTTCAGCTTCATCTCTTGAACCACTTTCAGAGGGAATAAAAATTTTCATCAATGCAGCGCATTCGGATGCTTCTCGAATTGATTCAATAGAACGTAAGCGTAGTTCTTCGTTTATTACAGCTATAAAAGTATTTACATCTCCCCATATATCTATTACCCAATCCTTAAAATGTTCTTTGTCAGCAAAGGGTTCCTTTAATTCATCTCTATACTTCTTTAATCCTTTTACAGCCCATTCTGCATGTAATCGATCATAGCGATCACCAAAATCCTCATCTTCTCTTGGAACATCAAATTCTGCTTTTTCAATTTCTGCTGTAATGTCTTCTACTGTGATGATGTTTTCTTTTAAAGTTTTCATAGCTAATCTCCTATATAACACAACAAACAAAATAAATATGGTTCTGGATTACCTTTAGTATATCTAACCCTATACGTAATTTTTTACACACAAAAAGCCGCCCAACCTAAGTTGAGCGGCTTTCACCATTCTGTTCAGAATTGTATGTAGTTTACATAGTCCCAGTGCTACCGATACCACCTGTTCGTACGCCTGTTGCGTCGTCATCATTAGTGATAAGGTATTTAGAGAAAATGCCTTGTGCAACGCGTTCGCCTTTTTCAAGGGTAACAGGTTCGTTGCCAAAATTTAGGAGGGCGATCATGATATGACCTTCGTTGTCCTCATTGTTGTAGTAATCACTATCGATGATACCAGTACTATTCACAAGTGCTAGTTTGCGTTTGATAGCCATGCTAGAACGGATGTGTATAGCAAGGTATTCGTCGTATGCCATGAAAGCCTTAAGACCTGTTGGCACGAGAACTACTTGATTTGGTTCTAATGTAACAGCTTCAGCGCATTCAATATCATAGCCTGCGCTTTCTGTGGTTTTACGTGTTGGTAAATTGATATTTTGTTCTTCAAAAGCAGAAACTACTTCAAAGCCACGAATATCCATGTAACACCTCTTATTTCAAACAATCTTTACGGGACAAGTTAATACGGCCTTGTTTATCAATTTCGATAACCTTAACCATAATTTCGTCGCCTACATTCACAACGTCTTCTACATTTTCAACGCGTTCTTTTGCAAGTTTAGAAATATGTACAAGACCTTCTTTACCTGGTAATACTTCTACGAAAGCACCAAATGCCATCAAGCGAGTTACTTTACCAAGGTATACTTCACCTACTTCAACTTCTTTAGTAAGGTTTTCGATGATTTGTTGCGCTTTTGCAGCACCTTCTTGGTCTACAGAAGCGATAAATACAGTACCATCATCTTCGATGTCAATTTTTGCACCTGTTTCGTCAATGATGCTACGGATTACTTTACCGCCAGAACCAATTACGTCACGGATTTTGTCTGGGTCAATTTTCATTGTAATGATGCGTGGAGCGTATTGGGACATTTGTTGACGAGGTTCAGCAATGGTATCTAACATAATGCCCATAATGTGCATGCGGCCTTTATGAGCTTGTTCCAATGCTTCGTGAAGGATTTCACGAGACAAACCAGAAATTTTAATATCCATTTGGATAGCTGTTACACCTTTAGCTGTACCAGCCACCTTGAAGTCCATATCGCCAAGAGCATCTTCCATACCTTGAATATCTGTTAAGATTGTGTAGTGTTCACCTTGTGTTACAAGACCCATTGCAATACCTGCTACAGGAGCTTTAATAGGTACACCAGCATCCATCAAAGACAATGTGGAACCACATACGGAAGCCATGGAGCTAGAACCATTAGATTCTAATACTTCAGATACTAGGCGTAATGCATATGGAAATTCTTCTTCGCTAGGAATGACAGGTACCAATGCGCGTTCAGCCAAAGCACCATGACCGATTTCACGGCGTCCAGGACCACGAGAGGAACGAGTTTCCCCTACGGAGAAGGATGGGAAATTGTAGTGGTGAATATAGCGTTTTTCTGTTTCTAAACCAATGCCATCAATTGTTTGTTTTTCAGACAATGGTGCTACAGTAGCTACGTTCAATACTTGAGTTTGACCACGTGTGAATAGGCCAGAACCATGTGTACGAGGCAATACGCCTGTACGACAAGAGATAGGACGAACTTCATCAAGTTTACGGCCATCTGGACGGATTTTTTCAACAGTGATCATATGACGAACGATTTCCTTCGTCATCGCATCGAATGCTTTATTTACATCAGCTAAGTTATCTGGGTAGATGTCTGCGAAATGTGCTAATACATCTTCACGTACTTCTGTTTCTTGTGCATCGCGTTGTTGTTTATCTGCACAACGAACTGCTGCGTCAAGTTTATCATGACCATATGCGCGAACTGCATCAGCGATTTCAGCAGGTACGTCTTTGCTTTCAAATACGCGTTTTTCCTTGCCTACTTTAGCTTTAACTTCTTCTTGGAATGCTACGATTTTTTTGATTTCTTCGTGAGCAGCCATGATAACTTCAAGAATTGTTTCTTCTGGAACCTCTTGAGCGCCACCTTCAACCATAAGGATAGCGTCTTTTGTACCAGCTACTACGATATTAAGGTCAGTTTCTTCTAATTGAGCTTTTGTTGGGTTTACAACAAATTCACCATTTACACGACCCATACGAACGCCAGCAATTGGGCCAGCCCATGGGATATCGGAAATAGATAATGCTGCAGATGCACCAATCATACCACAGATAGCAGGATCACAATCTTGATCTACGGACATGACTGTAGCTACAACGTGTACTTCATTACGTACACCTTTATCAAATAGTGGACGAATAGGACGGTCAATCAAACGGCTATTCAAGATAGCAGATTCAGGTGGACGTGCTTCACGTTTAATAAAGCCACCTGGCAAACGACCAATAGCATACATTTTTTCTTCATAATCTACTGTGAGTGGGAAGAAATCGATATCCTTCGCCTCTTTAGAACCTGTAGCGGTAACGAGTACGCGTGTATCGCCATAACCAACCATTACGGCACCGCCAGCTTGTTTTGCAAGTTCCCCAGTCTCGATCGTAAGCGTACGACCAGCTAGGTCCATTTGGAATTGTTCCATTCCTATTCCTCCTAAAAATCTTCTTATACGTATACCTTATTATTATATATCATCAGTAAAAAATAAGCGAATTATTATAATATACGTTTATTCATTCTATTATGCTATACTTAAAATGTTGCTAACTCCTAATCTGGCAACAGAAAGGAGGTGTTTCTATGGTAGATTATGTTGTTTCCCTTATAATCACTATCATAGGTGGTGTAACTTGCCATTACGTCATCAAGTGACTAGATAGTAGATTTAAATAGCAACTAGCACAATAAAAAGGACAGAGTTGCCGCTCTGTCCTTTTTTCTGTGTTTCCACAATAGATTATCGGCAGTTGTTTCCCTTTGCCTAAATTCATTATAACACAAGGAAATAAAATAAAAAAGCCGTCCAATAGGACGGCTAATTGTATTATTTACGAAGACCAAGACGTTCGATAAGGGAACGGTAACGTTCGATATCTTTACGACGAAGGTAGTCAAGCATGTTACGGCGTTGACCAACTAATTTCAACAAACCACGACGGGAATGATGGTCTTTTTTGTGTTCTTTCAAGTGTTCAGTTAAGTATGTGATGCGGCTTGTCAAAATCGCAACTTGTACTTCTGGAGAACCAGTGTCACCTTCATGAGTAGCGTATTCTTTAATAACTGCTAATTTAGCTTCTGTAGTTAACATTAATGTTACCTCCTAAAAAAATAATAATCCCGATAAGCTTAAGTAACCGTTGGAGATTCGAATACTTCGCTTACGATATGTCTTATGACTTAGTTAAGTATACAGTATAATCCCCATAGTGTAAAGGTTTTCATGAAAAAAGAGAGGATAATATCCCCTCTTTTTTAAACTATATTATTTAGGTACTTATTTTGAACCGAGCATCATACGGTCACTTAACGCACCTTCGCCAGCTACTTCAAATTTTTGTAACAAATCAGCAACTGTTAATTTTTTCTTTTCTTCCCCTTTTACATCATAGATGATACGACCAGCGTCCATCATGATAAGACGATTACCAAAGCGCAATGCATCACGCATGTTGTGCGTAATCATAAGGGTTGTTAGATTATGTTCTGAAACAAGTTTATCTGTTAATTGCAATACATTTTCAGCTGTCTTAGGATCAAGTGCTGCTGTATGTTCGTCCAAGAGTAATAAATCAGGACGAAGCATAGTAGCCATAAGCAATGTAATAGATTGACGTTGACCACCAGATAATAGGCCCATCCGTGCAGATAGACGATCTTCAAGGCCTAGACCTAATAGTGCAAGGCGTTCTTTAAAGAATGCTTGTTCACTATCTTTGAAAGCCCATTTAAGACCCAAGTTTTTGCCACGGCGCATCGCAAGGATCAAGTTTTCTTCGATTTGCATATTGCCTGCTGTACCAACCATAGGATCTTGGAATACACGGCCGATGTATTTAGCACGTTTGTATTCTGGCATTTTTGTTACATCAATATTATTGATGGTAATACTGCCTTCATCGACAGGAAATACACCAGCGATGGAGTTTAGCAATGTACTTTTACCAGCACCATTACCACCGATTACGGTACAGAAATCGCCTTCTTCTAAGCGAAGGTCGATGCCTTGTAGTGCAGTTTTTTCATTAATTGTGCCCTTAAAGAAGGTCTTTACCATATTTTTTACTTCTAACATAGTGTCCTCCTTAACGAGCTAACCATTTGGCTTTCAATGTAGGCAAAGAAAGCGCGATGGCAACGAGAATAGCAGTGAATAATTTTAAATCGTTTGGTGGCATACCCATGTAAAGTACGGCAGCGATAACGATACGATATACGATGGAACCAAGTACTACAGCAATGAGGCTACGAACAAATGATTTTGTACCGAATACAACCTCACCGATAATAACGGATGCCAAGCCGATTACGATGGTACCAATACCCATGCCTACGTCGGCAAAGCCTTGGAATTGACCGATAAGCGCACCGGACATACCAACGAAACCGTTGGAAATCAATAGACCAAGAACGATCATATTATCTGTGTTCACGCCTTGGGCGCGAATCATTTGAGGGTTAACGCCTGTTGCACGTAATGCGGTACCAATTTCAGTACCGAAGAACCAGAACAGTAATAAACATACAACAACAGCTACGATAACACCAACAATGGCAGCAGACCACATATTTGGTGTATGAAGCACGCTACCAATAATTGTATAAATTGTATCCATGCGAAGTAAGGATACGTTGGCTTTCCCCATAATATGAAGGTTAATGGAATATAAAGCAATCATCGTTAAGATACCAGCTAACAATGCAGGAATCTTTAATTTTGTATGGATCCAACCTGTTACAGCACCGGCAGCCATGCCACCTACGCCAGCAATCAAGATAGAAAGAATTGGATTCATACCAGTTGTAATCAAGATGGCGGAGATGGCCGCCCCCATTGGGAATGTCCCTTCAACAGTCAAGTCGGCCACATCAAGAACGCGGAAGGTAATGAATACACCGACCGCCAACAAGGACCACAAAAGGCCTGTTGTTATGGTGCCTACCACTAAATCTAACATCAAAATCTCCTCTTTTATTTCATATCTTTACGAAGTGCATCAGGAATTATGATACCTAATTTTTTAGCACGTTCTTCGTTGACAGTTAATTTAATATCCTTTTGTGTTTCGATGGCCATATCGCTAACTTTTGCTTCGCCAGAAAGAACTTTAGCTGCCATCAAACCTGTTTGATAACCCAATTTATAGTAATCTACAGAATATGTTGCTACGCCACCAGTCATTGTCATACCTTCATCAGCTGCAAATACTGGAATTTTAGCAGCATCTGTAATTTGTGCTAAATTAGCCATAGCAGATGCTAATACATTATCTGTTGGTGTATAAATAGCTTGTACATCTTGATTTACAAGATTTGTTGCTGCTTGTTGAATATCGTTTACGTTGGAAACTGTAGCTTCTACAACTGTAATACCTTTTGTAGCAGCATAGGCTTTCATTTTTTCAACTTGTAATTGGGAATTAATTTCAGAGGATGTATAAATCGCACCAATGCGTTTTACATTTGGCACTAATGCGATGATAAGATCCACCTCTTTTTCAACAGGTGTCATATCAGACGTACCAGTTACGTTGCCACCTGGGTGTTCGTTAGATTGAACAAGTTTAGCTGTCACATAATCTGTAATAGCTGTCCCCATAATTGGTATATCATGAGATGCATTTGCCATCGTTTGAGCCGCTGGTGTTGCGATTGCTAATACTAAATCCTTTTTATCAGATACGAAACGTTGTGCAATACTATTCAAATTAGATTGGTCAGCTTGTGCATTTTGTTGGTCGATTTTAATGTTTTCCCCATCTTTAAAACCTTTAGATGCAAGACCATCTACAAAGCCTTTATTAGCAGCATCAAGGGATGGATGTTCTACTAATTGAATAACGCCAATTTTCTTTTGGTCACTAGTAGTAGTATTGGAACCACAACCAGCTACCATTGCCATAACAGTGATGGCACTAAGTGCCACTGCAATACCTTTTTTCCAGTTCATGTGTAACTCCTTACCAGTTAAGTACTAAATCATAGTTGCTTTGTTCATCAAATCCTCTGGTAAGGTGATGCCCAATTTTTGTAATTTATCTTTATTTACAACTAATTTGAATTCTTTTTGCATTTCAATCGGCATATCTTCGACTTTAGCTTCACCAGTTAGCACCTTAGCCGCCATCAAGCCAGTTTGGTAACCAAGTTTGTAGTAGTCTACAGATAAGGACATAACCGCACCGCCTTTTACGTGGTTATCTTCACCGCCGAATACAGGAATTTTTGCAGGGTCGGTAATCGCTACAAGATTGCTCATAGCAGATGCTACCACATTATCTGTTGGTACATAAATAGCATCAACACGTTGAGATACAAGGTTTTGTGCCGCTTGTTGAATATCGTTTACATTGGAAACAGTAACCTCTTCAACCTTAATGCCCTTTGTCGCTGCGTAAGCTTTCATCTTTTCAACTTGAATTTGAGAATTTACTTCGCTAGAGCTATAAATCGTACCGATTGTTTTAGCATTTGGCAATACTTTTAAAATCAAATCTACTTGTTGTTCTACAGGGTTCATATCAGATGTACCAGATACATTACCACCTGGATGTTCATTAGATTTAACAAGTTTAGCAGCTTCGTAATCCGTAATAGCTGTACCCAAGATTGGAATATCATGAGTTGCGTTCGCCATGGATTGAGCCGCTGGCGTAGCAATTGCTAAAATCAAATTTTTACGATCAGATACAAAACGCTGTGCAATACTATTCAAATTAGATTGGTCAGCTTGTGCGTTTTGTTGATCAAAGGTAATTTTATCAGATAAGCCCTTTTCCTTAAGAGCATCAACAAAACCTTTATTTGCCGCATCTAGTGCTGGATGTTCTACGAGTTGTACAACACCAACCTTATATTCTCCATTAGATGTAGTTTCATTTGTGCCACAGCCTGTAAAAGCCATCAATGCTGCCGCCGTGAGCGCGAGGGCAATGCCTTTTTTCAAGTTCATTGGGTCTTCCTTCCTATATTCGAAATAATAATACTTCTATTATAAACAACTTTGTGCACTACATCAATGTATCAGACTAAAGTATTTTACATTTGTCCTTATGTAGAGCACATATTGTATTCTAACAGATTTATTATTTATCTAGAGAAGCTAGCATATCCTCTGTCAATTCATTGGCTGCTAGAATGTATTCTTTTAGTGTCCCCTTATCGAGGGCCACCTTCATAACAGGTACTTCAAATGGGTCCAAAATGACACACATTAAAATTTCTCCCGTTACATAATAACCCACAACGGCTTCCCCTTCATCTTCATCTAAGGTTTCCCGTTTAACAGTCACACAATATGGTTTCATGACCTCCATAGCAGCTTTAGCCACCTCTTCGCGGGTAGCGATATACTCTTTTGCCTTTGTTTCAGGAATATCAAAAATATCGACCTTTACGGTCTTAACCTCTGTTGCCTCTCCCTTCGCCGCCTCGATAGCAGCGCCTAATTCCGTTTGTTTCATCCTATACCTCACATAACATGGACTTTCACCAATGGTGAAAGCCCCATCATACTAGATTGTTTCATCATCTGCATTCAAAAATGCTACGTAACAACGTTTTGCTTCATAAATATCGGCCTTAGATGTAACCTCCCATGGTGCATGCATGCTAAGAACAGCAACGCCGCAGTCGATTACATTCATACCATATAAGGCCATGATATACGCAATGGTGCCACCACCGCCAAGGTCAACCTTGCCGAGTTCAGCCGTTTGGTATGTTACGTTATTAGATTCCATTACACGGCGAATAAAACCCATATATTCTGCATTGGCATCATTGGAACCGGATTTACCACGAGAACCGGTAAATTTATTAAATACGACGCCCATACCGAGGTAAGAAGCATTTTTCTTTTCAAAAGCAGATGCATACAATGGATCATATCCAGCACTAACATCAGAGGATAGCATACGCGAATTTTCCAATGTACGGCGCACATTTACTGAATTAGATTTCCCCATCAATGTTAAGATTTCTGCTACCGCATTTTCAAAGAAGCGAGATTGCATGCCTGTAGCACCAACGGAACCAATTTCTTCTTTATCTACCAATAAACAGCAAGTCGTACGTTTTACCTTATCAACTTCGAGCATAGCTACTAAGGATGTATAAGCACAGACACGGTCATCTTGGCCGTATGCTAATACCATGGAGCGATCAAAGCCCATATCGCGCGCCTTACCAGCTGGTACAATTTCAAGTTCAGCAGATAATAAATCGCGTTCTACAAATCCATATTCTTTTTCAAGGAGGTTATTAATAAATTTAGTAACCCCTTCTTTTTCTTCATCTTTAACAGGACGACTACCGATGAGAAGATCAAGAGCCTCACCTTCAATCACCTTGGCTGCATTCTTTTGCATTTGTTCTTGTCCTAAATGAGGCAATAAATCTGTAATGCAGAATACAGGATCAGACTCTTTATCACCAATATTAATGTTGATGCGTGTACCATCTGTTTTTACTACAACCCCATGAATGGCAAGCGGCATAGCTACCCAGTGGTATTTTTTTATACCGCCATAGTAGTGTGTATCCCAAAACACCAAATTGCTATCTTCATATTGAGGGTTTTGTTTTACGTCAATGCGCGGAGAATCGATATGAGCACCAAGGATATTCATACCGAGGTCTAAATCATCGGTACCGATATTAAATAACGCAATAGATTTATCCATATGAGTATAGTAAATCTTATCGCCCGCTTTAATTGGCGTGTTAGATTTAATCAAGTCTTTTAAATCAACATAGCCAGCTTTTTTGGCAGCTTCTACAGATTGAATGACACATTCGCGTTCTGTTTTACCATTATCCAAAAATTGACGATACGAGTCACCTAATGACATCACGTCTTGTAATGTTTGTTCGTCATAATTATGCCAAGCATATTTACGTTCCATAATTTTATTCCTTTCTATATAAGCATACAGCACAGTATATCGTGTGTTATGCTTTTGATTTTTCTAATAATTCTTTTTGACGGCGCTCATAGTAGAGCCGCTCTTTCTCTCGGTTAATTTCCGATTTTTCTCTATATAGTTTATCGATTTCATCAGTACTATGACTCAATACCTTTGTTACATAAAACTTGGTAATTCCCGACTTAATCGTATATTTTCCTACCTTTAACTGAATGGCAAATGCTCCGTGTTTCGGACAAACGCCTATAGATAAATGCTTATCTCCTTGTATCCGCTCAGGACGTGTCGTTTCCAACCGACTTTGGCAATAGGGACAAAAGGATAATCGCACTCGTCTATCATATACGATACGTTTCTTTTCTTGAAAGTTATCGTACATAAAGAAGGTCAAACCCGGTGGATATAAAAATGGATTTGGCGCCTCTTTCCGTATGGAATCATAATGCAATAATGCTGTTGGCAAATCTAGCTTTTGGCAGATATGTGCCGTAAATATAGCATCGTGAAGTGCATTATGAGCAGATAATTCTTCAGATGATATATGTAAATCCTCCATAGCATGAGCTACGGAGTACTGTTGTGTCGTGCCATATCGTTGATAGCTGTATAGCATCTGTGCATCCGCCCAAGAATCATAGTCGATACTCTTTAATTTATGGAGCAATAAATTTTCTCGCAATATAAGAATATCGTCAGCGCCCCAAGATAGGAGCATATAATCCTTGCCACACCATTGTTGAAAATGACTGTAGGCCGCTCTAAATGGGACACCGCGATTCAAATCTTGATTGGTGATTCCTGTAAGGGCCTTTACATGCTTATGCATATGTGGTAAATATTTAGGTTTTACATACATTGTGAACGAATCCACAATCTCTAAATTCTCATTGAGCTTAATAGCTCCGATTTGAATGATTTCACCGGTCAACGGCATCCGTGCTCGCTTCATAAAGCTAATGTCGTTGCTATATGGTTGATTCCACTCTAAATCAAAAATAATATAATCCATAACTTACGATTCCTGCAGTAATGTTTCAGCTGCCTTAATCACTTGTTCTTCGGTAATAACAGAAATACCTTTATACTTGCCTTCTTTAATAACCTGTTTCATGCTTTTACCAATTTCATAATGGTCCATCGATTCAAGTACAATAGATTTTGCTTGGTACGGACCATAGAAAAATGGATTAGACGGTCCATAAAGGGCTACGATAGGAACACCCTGACTAATGGCTACATGCATAGGTCCAGAATCATTCGTAATCAGCAAGTCACACCATTTCATGGCCGCAGCTAAAGGGCCCAATTTAAAAGCACCTGTAGCCACGATTGGCGACGTCTTCATCTGTTCTACAACAGGTTTTACCATGTCCAAATCCATGGGGCCACCAAAGAATACAGTTTTATACCCTTTATTGCCAAAATAATCGGCTACATCTGCAAAGCGTTCTGCGGGCCATCGTTTTTCAGGCACTGCACTGCCGATATTAAAACCAATAATCTTATCTCTAGGCATAACGCCTTGGCTTTTATAAAAACGGAATACCTCGTCATTCCATTCCTTACTAGTCTCGATATGTAATCCGTGATTAGCTACGTCGGTGACGCCTAATTGCTCTAATAAGTTAATGTACATATCAGCAGCATGACGTGTCTTGCGATCAAGACGGGTATATTTTGTCATAAATGGTCTAAATAGGAAATGACTCATCCCTGTTGTTACCTTACCGTGAATTTTCCATGCCAAATATGATGTACGTTCATTAGGATGCAGGTTGATAACGATATCTGGACGACCTTGGTCGTTAATACGACGAGCGATTTCATTTAACCCTTTAATGCTATTATGACGTCCTTTTTTATCGACCGTAATCAAATCATCGATATAAGGATTGTATTTCATCACATCTTGTAACTTTTCATCAATCACATAGGTGATATGACTATGAGGTGCTGCTTTACGCAACACCTCTAGAAATGGAGTCGTTAATACTACATCACCTAAATGCATGAGAAAGGTTACGACAATACGTTTATAATCAAGTTCCATCATAAATCCTTTCTCAACATTTCAGAATACACATCCCATACCGCATCTACTGGAATTTGTGCCATACAGTCGGGATCATCTACTAGCGGCTGTTCAGGTGTAGCCTTCGAGGTAGGGGAAATAATAAGATGTACATGACTGCCCCCATACGGGCCCGTTCTATGCGGTGATGTCGTACCAAACAACGCGATTAATGGTTTCTTTAACGCGTTTGCAATATGTAAAGGCCCCGTATCAGCGCTGATGAAAATATGGCAGTGACGAATCAACTCGATTAACTCAGCCATGGTCGTTTGACCAACTAAATTAATGAGATTATCGCTCTTCACATAGTTTTCTATAAATTGACCTTTTTCACTATCATCAGGCGAACCTGCAATGACCACCTTTTTACCACTTTCACAAAGGCGAATACATAATTCACCAAAATTTAATAACGGCCATTCCTTAACAATCCATCGCGCACCAGGTACAACGACAACATAATCATCGGTTACACCTAGTTCGGACAGCCGGTTGCGAATCTTCCCTTCTGCTTCATGGTCATGAGGCATCGGAAATTCCACGCCATCCACTTCGCCACCTAAGGCACGTACCGTATCGAGATAGCGCTCAATAACGTGATCATATTTATGAGCTCCTACTAGAGCTTTATTAACTAATTGACTGCCCTCGCGAAGTTCCCAATAGCCATATTTCTCAGGAGAACCTGATAGTAGAGATACAATGGCACTTTTGGCGATACATTGTAAATCTAAGGTCATGTCGAAATGATGACTATGTAGTTCTTTACGAAGATTCCATAAATAAGACGGCGATTTTAATTGTTTCTTATCGATGACAATTACTTCGTCCACCCAAGGGGTACCTGGCAAGAGGCTCGCAAATTGTTCATGTATGGCCCAGGTAATTTTTGCGTGCGGCAAATTTTGGCGCAATGCATATAATGTTGGCAATGCGTGAATGACATCACCTAAGGAACTCATTTTTATGATGAGTATATTGGAATAGTCCTTCATAATAACCCCTCTATGAACGAAGAATACACATAAATGTGGTTCATCCAAAAATTAATGTTTTAAAATCTTTTTCATGAAATGTAATAGATTGGATTCTGTAAACAGATATCCCTTTACCCCTGCGGCCTCAGCAGCATCTACATCACGTTGGCTATCACCGATGAGAAAGCTATGTTCTACATCAACATCAAAATCCTTGATAGCTTGCAAAATCATACCAGGCTTTGGTTTACGACAATTACAATCGACAGCATAGCATTCTACAGTGCCATCCTTGTGATGTGGGCAATAATAGAAATGTAAAATAGGTGCACCCGCTTTAAATAGTTCATTTCCCATATAATCATGTAGGATTTGTACATCGGTTTCCTTATAATAACCTCGTGCCACACCACTTTGGTTTGTTACGACTATAAGTTCATAACCAGAATCATGGGCTAATTTCAATGCTTCTTTTGCACCATCAACCCACTGTAGATCCGCTATCTTATAGAGATAGGAAACATCCTTGTTGATAACCCCATCTCTATCGAGGAATAACACCTTTCTCATACTACATCCTTTACAATTATCAAAGAATTGACATTAATCTATCACAGCAAATTAACGCAAGTAACCTTCGTTATTATCTAATAATTCACAATATTCTTTTACAGCATCTGCTAATGGCGTGAATCCCTTATCATAACCAGCCGCCAATAATTTTGTTGTGTCAGCTTCGGTAAAGCTTTGGTATTTACCAATCAACACTTCTGGGAACGGAATGTATTCAATGCGACCTTTACCATTATAGTCAATAACAGCTTGCATGAATTCATTGAAGCTATGTGCGTGACCTGTACCGCAATTGAATGTACCAGAAATTTCAGGATGTTCCCAGAAATAGAAGTTTACATTTACCACGTCTTTGACATAGATGAAATCACGTGTTTGACCACCATTTTCATAGCCATCAGTACCTTCAAACAAATTGATAACGCCTGTTTCTTGGTTCTTATAGAACATTTGGCGTACAAGAGATGCCATTTTATCCTTATGTGCTTCATTAGGACCAAATACATTGAAATAACGCAAACCTACCACTTGCGCTGTATATTCGCCTTCAAATTTACGTACATAGCGGTCAAATAATAGCTTAGAATATGCATACGGATTTAAAGCTTCTTCTGCTTCTGGCTTTTCAACAAAGCCATTTGTACCATTGCCATACGTAGATGCAGAGGATGCATAGATAAATGGAATAGCACGATCTTGGCAATAGTGGAATAGATTTTTGGAACCTTCGTAGTTATTCTTCATCATATATTTGCCATTGTATTCCATCGTATCTGCACATGCGCCTTCATGGAAAATGACTTCAATAGGACCTACATTGAATGTGCCGTCTGCAATGGCAGCATCAAAATCATCACAGTCAATGTAATCTAAATAATCTAAATTTTGGAGATTGCGAATTTTACGACCATCTGTTAAATCATCAACGATTAAAATATCATTGCGACCGCGTTTATTTAAGGCTTTCACAATATTACTACCAATAAAACCGGCACCACCAGTTACAATAATCATAATTTCCCCTCCTTAGCCATCGTGGCTATTTTCTTTACGATATCCGATGTAGAGTATCCTTCTTTAAATGAAAGTACCTCTACTTCATCTACAGATTCTCTACCAACGATATCCTCTTTTTTATAATCGCCGCCCTTAACAAGAATATTAGGACGTAAGTAAGCTAATAATTCGGCAGGTGTATCCTCCTCAAAAAGGACAACACCATCTACACATTGTAAGGCACTTAATAAGGCTGCTCTATCCTCTTCGGATACAATAGGTCTTGTTTCACCTTTTAAGCGTCTAACAGATGCATCAGAGTTTAGTCCAATAATGAGGTGAGCCCCAAGTTGTGCCGCTTCTTGTAAATACGTAATGTGCCCTCGATGCAGAATATCAAAGCAACCATTTGTAAATACAACGGTTTCGTCCATGCTTTGCCATTTATCGATTAACGCCTTCATTTCTTCTTTCGTATATAAAGGGCTAGATGTTGTCAATTGGCGTACAGAGCGCCATAACTCAATCAACTCTTGGCGATGGATTGGATATGTTCCCACCTTAGATACGACGATACCAGCAGCGCCATTAGCGATATGTAGGGCTAAACGCATGGATAAACCACTGGCTAAGCATGAAATCATCATAGCTACGACCGTATCACCAGCGCCACTCACATCGAATACATCCTGTTGTGTTGCTGGATTATGCCAAGTTCTACCATCCTTAGCCACAACGGTAATACCCTTAGCGGAACGAGTACCGATAATATATTTAATATTAACCTTATTTAGTACTTCCTTAGCCGCCTCAATAACTGAGGTATCATCATTTGGAATCACACGACCTAATGATTCACCCAATTCTTTTACATTCGGTGTAATACATGTAGCACCATCATATTTGGACCAATCAGCACCCTTAGGATCTACGATGGTCTGTACTTGATAAGTGTTCGCCAACTTGAATACATGTTGCAACAATGTCGGTGTGCATACGCCTTTTCCATAATCAGATATGACGATGCCTTGTAATCCACGTTGACAAAGTCCTTCTAGCCAAATGATTAATTGTTCTTCTTCAGCAGCTGTAATAGGTGTAATCGTTTCAAAATCGAGGCGCATCATTTGTTGACGATCACCTAAAATACGCATTTTAGTAATCGTTGACCGGCTTTCATCATGAATGAGACCGGATGTATCAATATGATCAGCAGCCAATAAGTTATCGAGCACTCTACCATGGTCATCGACACCAGCTACGGCCCCTAAATAGACATGGCAATCGAGATTGGCTAAGTTAGACGCTACGTTACCTGCCCCGCCAAGTACTTCTTTCACAGAGGATACGCGATTGACCGGCACAGGAGCCTCTGGTGAAATACGACTCACATCGCCAAATACATAACGATCCACCATAACATCACCGATAACTGCAATGTTTAGGTTCGGTAATGAATTTGTCAAAAACTCATTCACTGTTTTTGTAATCATAGGTCCCCTTTCAAGAAATCTGTGATTTCTTCCCTATCTCGATTAATAATCTTCTTCAATAAGTTCGCAAATGATATGACCAGCTAAAATGTGCATTTCTTGAATACGCGCCGTAACAGTACTTGGAATAGCTAGTGTAAGATCGCATAATTCTGCCAATTTACCGCCACCTTCACCGGTGAAAGCAATCGTGTGCATGCCTGTATTTCGTGCCATTTCCACGGCTTTCACAACATTTTTTGAATTACCCGATGTGGAGATACCGATAAGTACATCCCCAGAACGGCCTAAGCCTTCAACTTGACGCGCAAACACTGCATCATAGTCATAATCATTGGCAACAGCAGTCAAAATAGATGTATCTGTAGTAAGCGCAATAGATGCAAGAGAGCGGCGTTCTTTTTTAAAACGTCCAATAAGTTCTGCTGCAAGATGTTGAGAATCCGCAGCGGAACCACCATTACCGCAGAATAAAATTTTATTGCCACTATTCAAAGCCACAATACAGCGGTTAGCAATTTCTTGAATAACATCCATCTGATCCATTGTTTTACTAAACACATCAAGATGGTCTGTAAATCGATCCGCAATGATTGGATTTATATCTGTCATTATAAAATCTCCTTTAGTAGGCGATCCGCGTTTTTCCAAAATAGTTTTTCCGTTTGTTCTTCTGAAAGCCCGGCGCCTCTAAATGCATTATACAAACGATGCATATCTGAAATATCCTCAATTTCTGTATTTGGCTTGATACCATCAAAATCGGTGCCTAGAGCAATTACATCTTCACCGCCCTTATTGATGATATACAATCCGTGCTTCACAATATCATCGATGCGACTGATGGGTGAAATCCCTAAGAAGGATTGAGCAAAGTTCAAACCAATAACGCCACCCTTTTCGCCAATTAGACGAATCAAGTGGTCCGGCAAATTACGACGATGGGCTGTCACTTCTCGCGCATTAGAATGAGATGCAATAAAAGGCACATCAAGAATATCGCCTAATTGTTCTGTTCCCCCATCATTAAGATGAGAACAATCGACAATCATGCCTAATTCTTGCATCCGTTCTACAAATGCAATGCCTGTTTCAGTCAATTTCTTATGAGAATCTCCAGTATTAGGTTCTCCCAATTCATTAGGATAATTCCAGGTCAATGTAATAAGTCGAACACCATCAGCATAAGCCTTGTCTAACTTAGCTAAATCGCCTCCCAGAACGCCCCCCTCTTCAATGGATAATAAAGCAGCTACTTTATGATTTTCATAACACGCTGTAATATTATCATAAGAACGCACATGACTGATATAGTCGCTATATTTTTGTATCTGACTATCGAACAATTGGCGCATAGATTCATATCTACCATACGAATCGTCTTGTTCTTCTAAGTCTACAAATAACGCAAAATCCTGCAATCGACTATGCCCTTTGATAAGGCGCTCAATATCAATTTTCCAGTTATTAGAAAATAAATCACCATCATGAGGGTGGTCGATTAATTGCATTATCGTATCACAATGTAAATCAATCATATATTCACGCTATTTCTTTGCTTTTTTAGCATCTAATTTTTTTAATGCTTTCAGTTCAGCCATAAAGCTGTCAATATTATCAAACTTGCGATATACAGAAGCAAAACGTACATAGGCAACTTGGTCAATATCTTTTAATTGTTGTAATACAAGTTCACCAATACGATCTGTAGAAATCTCTTGATTTACTTCATTGCGAATATCTCGCTCAACATTATTGACTACTTCTTCCATAACGGACATAGGCACTGTTCGTTTGTCACAGGAACGCAACAAGCCATTTAACAATTTACCACGGTCAAATAATTCACGGCGACCATTCTTCTTTGCTACCATGAGTGGTACTTCTTCGATGATTTCATAAGTAGTAAAGCGGCGTCCACAATTAATACACTCCCGACGACGACGGATACTATTTCCTTCATCTGTCGTTCTTGAGTCTGTTACCTTCGTGTCTGTATGTTGGCAATAAGGACATCTCATTAGCTAATACTCCTTTTCTAATCAGTCAGTAATCATGAAAAAGGCACAATACGCCTATTTTCTTATACCTTATATAGTACCATATTTAGTAGGAAAAGTCCCCCATATAATACAAAATAGTATTATATGGGGGACTTTTTTATGCACTTACGTGCTAAATCGTATGAAATTAACGTTTAATAGCATCTTCAATGTGTAACAAGCAATCACCGGATTCGATACGGCTGCCTTCACGAACAAGAATTTCTTCAACGATACCACCGATAGGAGCTGTAATTGTTGTTTCCATCTTCATAGCTTCTGTTACGATTAATGGTTCACCTTTAGTTACGGATTGACCTTTCTTAACTAGAATCTTAACAACGGAACCAGACAACGTAGCACCAATTTCACCAGGGTTGGATTCATTTACTTTACGACGAACAACACCAGTTGTTTTAGCATGTTTATCATGAACTTTAATAGAACGTGGTTGGCCATTGAATTCAAAGAGAACGATGCGATTACCATCTTCATCAGGATCGGATACACCATTCATCTTGATAATTAATGTTTTACCTTTTTCAATAGTAACTTGAATTTCTTCACCACGTTTCATACCAAAGAAGAATGTTGGTGTATCTAGTACAGATACATTACCAAAGTCTTTAGTAAATTTAGTGTAGTCTTTAAATACTTTAGGATACAAGCAGTATGCACTTACATCTTCATCAGTAGTATTAGCACCCATTTCGTTTAATTCATTACGAACATGTTCGAAATCAGTTGGAGGTAATACAGCACCAGGACGAACAGTAATAGGGCGAGCACCTTTCAAGATGATTTTTTGAAGTTCTTCAGGGAACCCTTGATATGGTGTACCTAGACGACCTTCGAAGAATTCTACTACTGATTGAGGGAAATCAAGAGTATCACCTTTTTCATAGATATCTTTTTCAGTCAAATTATTTTGTACCATGTACAATGTCATATCACCAACGACTTTAGAAGAAGGTGTTACCTTGATGATATCACCAAACATCATATTAACTTGGTGATATACTTTTTTAATGTCTGTCCAACGATCACCAAGTCCAACCATTTTAGCTTGTTGTTGCAAGTTGGAATATTGACCGCCTGGCATTTCATGTTGGTATACTTCTGTATTTGGATATTTTTCAGCTTTATCAACGCCTCTGTAGTAAGGACGAATACTACCGAAGTAATGAGACATTTCTTCCATGTAGTCGATGTTCATTTGTGGTTGACGTTCTGTACCTGCCAATGCATAGTACATGGAGTTCATACTAGGTTGGCTTGTACCATTTGCAAATGCAGAGTAAGCTAAGTCGATTACGTCTACACCAGCATCTACAGCGCGGCCATAGGAGTAAATCGTATTGCCAGAACCTTCATGAGAATGCAAATGAATTGGTACTGTCACAGCGTCTTTCAAAGCGGATACTAAGTTGTATGCAGCTTGAGGTTTCAACAAACCAGCCATATCTTTAATAGCAATGATATTGGCACCAGCATTTTGCAATTCTTTTGCCATTTTTACATAGTAATCAAGATTGTATTTAGGACGATTGCTGTCGAGGATATCGCCTGTGTAGCACAATGCAACTTCAGCAATCTTATTTTGATTGCGAACTTCATCAATAGCAACCTTCATATTGTCAAGGCTATTCAAGCTATCAAATACGCGGAATACGTCGATACCATTTTTAGCGGACAATTGAATGAAATTACGAACTACATTATCAGGATAGGATGTATACCCAACGGCATTAGCACCGCGAATCAACATTTGAAGCAATGTATTAGGCACTTCCTTACGGAACATACGCAAACGTTCCCATGGATCTTCGTGCAAGAAGCGATAAGATACGTCAAATGTTGCACCGCCCCAACATTCTAAGGAGAATAGATTTGGTACACCTTTAGCGGCATCGCCAGCTACGCGTGCCATATCGATGGTACGCAAACGTGTAGCAAATAAGGATTGGTGAGCATCACGCCATGTTGTATCTGTAAAGAACACTTGTTTTTGGTCAGCCAACCATTTACTGAAGCCTTCTGGACCTAATTCGTCGAATTTTTGTTTTGTACCAGGTGCTGGAGATACATCTAGTTTAGATGGCAATTGCATTGGTTCAAAATCAGGTACCTCTTGAGGGCCTGCACCGGAGTAACCATTGATTGTAGTATCCGCAATGTAGCGAAGCAATTTAGTACCACGGTCGCGATCTGGTTTTAATTCGAATAATTCAGGATGGTCTTCAATGAAGTTAACTGTGTAGTTACCGCTTTGGAATTCAGGGTTTTCAAGAACGTTAATCAAGAAATGAATATTTGTTTTAACGCCACGAATACGGAATTCTTTCAAGCAACGAAGCATTTTACGAATGGTTTCTTCATTGTTAGGACCGAATGCAGTTGCTTTTACCAATAGGGAATCATAGTAAGGTGTTACTACAGCGCCTGTGAAAGCATTACCGGAGTCTAATCGGATACCAAAGCCGCCGGAACTACGATATGCTAAGATTTTACCAGTATCTGGCATAAAGTTATTCTTAGGATCTTCTGTAGTGATACGACATTGAATTGCAGTACCTTTACAAGGAATTTCATTTTGTTCAGGAATGCCTATTTCTGGGCTGTGCAAATCATAGCCTTCAGCGATACGAATTTGAGAATGAACAATATCGATGTCCGTAATCATTTCTGTTACGGTATGTTCTACTTGGATACGAGGGTTAACTTCGATGAAATAGAAGGAACCATCAGCTGTTACCAAGAATTCAACAGTACCAGCATTAACGTAGCCAACATTTTTCATGATTTTTACGGCTGCATCACATACGGCTTTACGAGTTTCTAATGGCAATGCAAAAGCTGGTGCCATTTCAACAACCTTTTGGTGACGGCGTTGTACAGAGCAGTCACGTTCATGTAAATGAACTACATTGCCATGTTCATCACCTAAGATTTGAACTTCGATATGTTTAGGTTCAACGATGAGTTTTTCTACATATACATCGTCATCACCAAATGCTGCTTTAGCTTCGGATTTAGCGCGGTCATAAGCATCGCGTAAATCTTCTTTGCGGTGAACTTCGCGCATACCACGACCACCACCACCGTTTACGGCTTTAATCATCAATGGATAGCCGTGAGTTTCAGCAAATTCTTCTAATTGTGCAAAATCACGCAATGCCCCATCAGAACCTGGAATCATTGGAATATCTGCCAATTTAGCTTGTGTACGAGCGTTAACCTTGTCGCCGAACATATTCAAATGTTCTACGTGAGGTCCAATGAAAATGATACCTTCTTCACCGCAACGTCGAGCGAACTCTTCGTTTTCGGATAAGAAACCATAGCCAGGATGGATAGCATCAATGTCATGCTCTTTAGCAATGCGGATGATATCTTCAATATCCAAATAGGCATCAACTGGTTTTTTACCTTCCCCAACCAAATATGCTTCATCAGCTTGGTTACGGTGCAAGGACAATGTGTCTTCTTTAGAATAGATAGCTACTGTTTTAATACCCATTTCGTTACATGCACGAAATACGCGGATTGCGATTTCGCCACGATTGGCTACCAAAACGGATTTAATTTTCTTCATAATTGCCTCCTACCGAGTCCTATCGAATGATAGGTTCGTGTGCATTGATATACATTGTATATATGCATATCGAAATACATGTTTTACTTAAACATTTATCACTTTTTTTGATATCCGATTATGAATCAAATATACTTCTATTATACAATAATTTTCAGATATTAAAAGCATTAATCATCAATATGGTTATATTTATAAATTATTTAACCTAATATAGAAATTATTCTATTCATTAATTTTTCATATGTATTTTTACATACACCGAATGTGGAATAAGATTATATTTATGTAATTTATTCATCACCCAAGAAATGTTGCATTAAATGATTCAATTGTTCTTGGTCACGAGCCCCCATCGTTTCAACAGCGGAATGCATAGCCAATAATGGTAAGCCAATGTCCATCGTCCGCATTGGTAACATAGCTGATGAAATAGAACCTACAGTTGAGCCGCCTGGAATATCAGAACGATTAACATAAATCTGGTAGGCTACATTAGCTTCCTCACAAAGGCCTTTCACAATGGCAATAGCCTTTGCATCGCCTGCATAAGATTGGCTACAGGCCTGTTTTAATGTAACGCCTCCATTGAGTACCGGAAAATTGGTAATATCATTTTTCTCTGGATAATTTGGATGCAATCCATGGGCTACATCAGATGAAATCATGAAGCCACGAGCCACATCTAGATCCATATCATCACGGTTTAATCCTAAACTGCGATACACACGTTCTAATAAGTTTGGCAATAACATTCCTGCTCCGCCTTGTTTAGTACGGCTACCTACCTCTTCATTGTCGAATAGGATTGCACAGCGAATACCGTCAACTTTATTTTTCTTTGCCTCTACAATACCCGCGAGAACACCGAAGCAAGACGTTAAATTATCAAGTCTTGGAGAACTAATGAAATCGAAATCTGTACCAACTAATGCACCTTCTGTTACAGGATAGAGTGTAATTTCATAGGATAGAATTTCAGATGAATCACAATTAATCTCGTCTGCTAAAAATTGATTCCATACTTCTTCCTCAGATTTTGTCGTATCTCCATCTGGTTTCATCATGATGATAGGTAACATTTCTTTTTGGCGATTTAAGGCTACCCCATCATTCACATTACGGTTCATATGAATCGCTAAATTAGGGATAATGGCGATTGGCCGCTTCGTATCAAATAGAACAGAATCAACATCATATGGATTTTCACCCTTTAAGACAACTGTTCCAGCGGCCCCTAAAGGTCGATCTAACCAAGTATTTTGAATTAACCCACCATACATCTCAACATTGAGCTTTGTGTATCCTTTCACATCAGTAATAGGATTTGGCTTGACCCGTATAGCAGGAAAATCTGTGTGAGCCGATGCAATGCGTAAGGAATGACGATAGTCCTCGCCTATGTGAAAGGCAAATAATGTCGTACCAAATACATTAACCACATAATTTCCAGATGTTAAATTCCAAGGTTCTTCTAAGGATAACTCTGTAAATCCTGCATCTAATAATAGTTGCAAACTAGTATCTACCGTATGATACGGAGATGTACATCCTTTGATATATTTTATTAATTGAGGATTATCAAATTTCATATGACCTCCTACTTAATTATTACATGCAAATTATTATGTAGTATACATAATCTATTGTCATTGTAACACAAAAACGCCGTCCCACAAGGGACGGCGTCATGTATACATAATCGTATACGCTTATGTAATTGTATTTTACCACATACCAATTACTTTCATCCAGATAGAACCTAATCCTACAAAGATGATTAAGTTGATAACAGATGAGAAGAAACCGAGTTTCCACCATGTGTTTTGAGGAACATATCCAGTGTTGAAGATTACTGGAGAAGGACCTGCTGCATAGTGAGTCAAGGACATACACAAGTTAGATGTGAATGCAATCATCAACAATGTCAACATTGGTGGTGCACCTGCAGAGATAGCAATGGCGGAGAATGCTACGAACATAGCAGAAATATGTGCTGTTAAGGATGCGAATACATAGTGGGAATATGTATTAATAAGTACAGCTATAACGAAGGCAATAATCCAAGATCCTTCTGGAATATAACCGCCTACAAGTACTGTAGCCCATTTGATGAAGCCCAATTTGGACAAGAAACCGGCAAAGCCCATCAATGTACCCATCCAAACCAATGTATCCCAAGCACCTTTTTCACTTTTAACATCGTCCCAAATAAGAACACCTGTAGCAAGCAAAATAGAAATACCTAAGAATGCAACAGTGGTAGCATCAATTTTTGTGAATTGAGAGGTAGCCCATAACACTAAAGCTAAAACGAATACGCCTAGCATAACCCATTCTTGGAACGACATTTTACCAAGGCCTTTTAGCTCTTCACGAATCATTTGTTGTGCTTCACGAGCATCTTTAATTTCAGGTGGGTATACTTTGTAAATGAAATACGGCATAATGATTAATGCAATGATACCAGGAACAATGGCTGCCATAGCCCAATCCCCCCAAGTAATGCCAATTCCAAAGGATTGAAGTGCCAATGCAGCAACCAATGTATTACCCGCCATAGATGTTTGGAACATAGCAGATGTAATCGTATTGACTTGATAAATAGATTGCATCAAGAAGGAACCAATCTTACGAGGACCATCTTGTGGTTCAGAGCCGAACGCTTTTGCCAAACTTGTCGTAATTGGCATAATAACACCGCCCACACGAGCTGTATTAGATGGTGTGGCAGGCGCCAAAATCAAATCAGATAAAGCTAAAGCATAAGATAGGCGCAAAGAACTGCTACCAAATGCAGCAATCAAGTTATAAGCAATACGTTTACCCAAACCAGTCTTAATAAAACCACGAGAGAATAAGAAGGCCCCAACAATTAACCAAATGGCAGAATTCGCAAAACCAGAAATAGCTTCACCAATTTTCAATGTACCTGTGAGTGCAGCCACAGTGATAACAACGATAGATACACCGCCAATTGGTAATGGCTGCGTAATAAAGCCTACGATAGTAGCAACAAAGATGGCGAATAAGTGCCAAGACTGAGGTGTTAAACCCTCTGGTGTTGGAATAAACCACAGGCCTATACCAAAGACCGCTGGAATAATCCAGTTCAATAGTTTTTTCATACACATACCTCCTACATAGGAAAAAAATTAAACTTTGTATGAAAAAAGCTGTGCATCTAAAACTATGCACAGCTTTCATCGTCATATATATCCTACTCAGGCAAAGATACATCCTCTAAATTTGTTTTGTCGATAGACTCAATATCACCTTTATCGCATAAATTTGCAATATTAGGATCGATTGGTAAACGGCTCAACAATAATAGACCATATTTTTGAAGAATTTCTTCAATATGGCTTTCACCAAAGATTTGGTAATCCTTACCATTATCTGGACAATGGAAGTACGAATAGTTTTCTACTACACCGATGATAGGCACTTGCATCAAATCAGCCATTTTAACTGCTTTTTCAACAATCATGGATACCAAGTCTTGAGGAGATGTAACAATGATAATGCCATCCAATTTCAAGGATTGATATACAGTAATCGCTACGTCACCTGTTCCTGGTGGCATATCAACGAATAAATAATCGATGTCTTTCCAAATAACATCACTGTAGAATTGTTTTACAACATTGCCTAGAATAGGACCACGCCACAATACAGGATCTGTATCATTTTCAAGCAACAAATTAACAGACATTACATCAATGCCATATTGCTTAGTTTTAACAGGATACATACCAACTTCGTCAGCGTAAGCTTTTTCCTTGATACCAAACATCTTAGGAATAGATGGACCAGTTATATCAGCATCAAGAATACCTACTTTATAACCTTTACGAGCCATCGTTAAGGCCATCAAGCTTGTAACGGAGGATTTACCTACGCCACCCTTACCGGATACAACACCGATAACATGTTTAACGGAACTCAATTCATGCAATGGTGCCGTCATATCTTGAGGCTGTTGTGCACCACCGCAACCTGCGGATTTGGATGGACAACTATTGCAATCACTACTGCTGCTACCGCAACCCATAGTAAACACCTACTTTCTTCGAGGACTTCCCTCAACAATATATAGTTAGAAAATTATTATCTCATTGTAAATATCGTTCATTGTGAAAGCTCTTTCTACAACTAACACATCATATATTTACAGTGTTATTGTATCATGTCATTTCAATAATTTTCAATATAGATATATTTATTAAAATATCTCAAAGGAATTATTCACCACAATAGTCCTTTGTAAGAGCACAGAGGATTTCCATCCCCTTCTCAATTTCTGGAATGGTTGGCACCGTATAGCTCAAACGGAATGCATGACCATTTTGTACACCATCCGCTGCAAAAGCACCACATTTAATAATGCCTACATTTTTATTCATGCACGCTTCAAAGAATTCATCACAATCAACAGTATCCGGCATTGTCATCCATGCGAACATACCACCTGTAGGTTGCGTCAAATGAACCTTAGAACTACCTTTTTCTTTAAAGACACGCATCATAGCATCACATTTAGATTTATATACCTTCCGTACATTTTCTAAATGTGCATCATAATCGATATGGTCTAGTACGTGTGCTACCACCTTCTGTGTAACTAGTGGCATTTGTCCAGCCGTATTATTTTTAAGTGCCTGAATAGTACCGATAACATCTTCTGGGCCCAACAAGAACCCTACGCGCAAGCCTGCAGATAATGTTTTAGAATAGGAACCGGCATAGAGAACACGATTTTCTGAATCAAAGGATTTAAATGTTGGGATATGTTCACCTGCAAAACGAATTTCACCATATGGGTCATCTTCATAGATAAACAAATCATATTTTGATGCTATGGCGTAAATCTCTTTGCGACGTTCTAGTGGCATGGTAATGCCTGTTGGGTTTTGGAAATTTGGAATTAAATAGATATATTTCCCCTTGCCTGATTGAGCAGCTTTTTCCAACTCACTTGGAATCATACCGAATTCATCAGTTTTGATACCGACTGCCTTAGCCCCCATATTGCGTACAGAATTAATAGCACTTGTGAAAGTATAATCATCCATGTACACTTCATCGCCAGGTTCACACACAGTAATTGGCACCAAGCCCAATAATTGACCAGCCCCATTAGAAATAATCAAACCTTGACCCTCTAAATTCATATGGTGAACTTTCGATAAACGTTGTAAGGTCAATTCTGCTAATCGCGCATCCCCTTGCATCGGACCATATTGTAATAAACTCATAGGATTATCATGAACGATGAAATCAAAGGCATCTTCGATAACTTTCACAGGAATTGCCTCTGGTGCTGGATTACCAATACCAAAACTGATAAATCCAGGTACACCCACACCACGTTCAAATACTTCACGGATGAAATTAGGCCCTTTTAATATTACGCGTTCAGGAAGTGAAAAACTCATAGTATCGCCTCTTTTATTTTAACTACATAGAAATACATGTTTATTAAGCATTAGAATCATGTTCTCGTTCTGCATTACGTTTATTAATATATCGTTTATATACCTTCCATAGAATAAAATATACAATGGCTGCTACGACGACAATAATACCTAGACGCCCCATATTTTCTTGGAAGTTGACAATATCTGTGCCAATAGCAACTTCAAGGGCTGTAGACGGAAATTTACCAATTAAATTTGCTAAAATATAGTCACGCGGTTTAATCTTACTGATAGCCCCTAGCGCAGTGATGACACCAGATGGAAAATAAGGTAATGATCTAGCAAATAACATGACCACAAAACCATTATTACCGGAAAAATCATCAACCTTCATCAATGTGGTACTCTTAGAAATTAGCTTATCCGCCGCATCTCGTAAGAAATAACGCATAATGTAAAAGCTGATGACTACCCCAATGGTTTCAGCGAGCCAAGAAATAATAATGCCAGGCCACATGCCAAACACGAGACCATTCGCTGTGGAAATAAAGATGGATGGCAAAAACCCTACAGCATTGACAAAAATATCAAGGAGCATACTCACCACCATGGCCATAGGACCATAGCCTTGAATATACTCGGCAATTTCCTCCATAGAACCACTCGTTGCTAGATGCCACATAGTTGGGTAAAATGTAGGATCTACAATATTAATGATGATTAGTAGTACGACAAATAATACGCCTGCTATTACCTGCACCAAGCCTTCACCAGAAGGCGAAAATTTTCGTTCTTTCATAGTTACCTCGTTTAATAAAACTAGTACTATTATAGCACGGATTCTATAGAGTCTGTATAATTAAGTCTATTTTAGGAAATAATAAATTTTATCATTACAAAATTAGCATATATACTCATAAGAGTTGTATAATACAAATATATTCTAGTTCATTACGAAAGAAGGTTTACTATGATACAAGTTGGTCAATCTGCAACAGCAACGGTTACAGTTACAGAATCTAATATTGCAAAAACAATGAAGTCTGGTTCTCTTGAGGTATTCGCTACTCCTGCTATGTGTGCACTTATGGAAGAAGCTGCACAAGCAGCGGTACAACCAGAATTGAATGATGGTGAAGGCACGGTAGGCATCTCCCTATCCATTAGCCATGATGCTCCCTCCCCTATGGGTGCTACAATTACAGCCACTGCTACAGTAACAGCTGTGGAAGGGCGAAAAATCTCCTTTGCCATCGAAGCATCCGATGGTGTTGGTGTCATCGGTAAAGGCTCACATGAACGATTCGTCATTAATAACGAGAAATTTATGACTAAGGTCGGTGCACGAAAAGCATCAAACTAAATCGATAGATCCAATCAAATAAATTCTATAAGCGCAAACATCCTCCACAATCTTCTGATTATGGAGGATGTTTTAATATTATATTATTGTATATTACTTAAAGATTAGCAAATCTTAACTACCCAACCTTCTGGAGCTTCGATTTCACCATGTTGGATACCAAGTAATGTATCATATAATTTTTTAGTTACAGGGCCCATATCATCCATGCCAGCTGGTACATTGATAGTGCCTTCTGGAGTATCGATTTGACCTACTGGAGAAATAACCGCTGCTGTACCGCATAGACCCATTTCAGCAAAGTCTTTTAATTCATCTTTATAAACAGTGCGATGTTCTACTTTCATACCAAGATAATGTTCTGCTACATACATCAAGGAACGACGTGTAATGGATGGCAAGATACTATCAGATTTAGGTGTTACCAATGCGCCATCTTTAGTGATAAAGATAAAGTTTGCACCACCAGTTTCTTCTACATGTGTACGAGTAGCCGCATCAAGGTACATATTTTCAGCATAGCCTTTTGCATGTGCATCAGTAATAGCGTACAAGCTCATAGCATAGTTAAGACCAGCTTTGATATGACCAGTGCCATGAGGTGCTGCACGGTCAAAATCAGTAATGCGGATTTTAATTGGTTTTGCGCCACCTTTGAAGTAAGGTCCTACTGGTGTAGTAAATACACGGAATTGATATTCATCTGCAGGTTTTACACCGATAACGGAGTTTGTACCCATCATGTATGGACGAATATAAAGGCTTGCACCATGACCATAAGGAGGAACAAAGTCTTTGTTTGCTTTTACAACTTCTTTTACAGCTTCAAGGAAGCGTCCTTCAGGTAATGTAGGCATTACAAGGCGTTCACAAGATTGATTTAAACGCTCTGCATTAAGATCTGGACGGAAGCATACGATGTGACCATCTTTAGTGTAGTATGCTTTTAAACCTTCGAATACAGTTTGCGCATATTGGAATACACCTGCACATTCATTAAGAACAACGTTAGCATCAGTAATTAATCCGCCTTCGTCCCATTTACCATCTTTATATGTAGTCAAATAACGGTAGTCGGTTTCTACATAACCAAAACCGAGATTATCCCAATCGATATTCTTGCTCATAACAATAACCTCCATGCTTATTAATATACTTATAATCTTAACACTATGAGCAAGTTATTTCAACATATTCTATAGAGGTCGGAAGTTTATCTATAATAAACTTAGTACGATTCAAATCATAAGGTACGTCGTAACGCGTATGATATGAAATAGATTCTACACGACCAGTACGAACCGCATTATCGGATCCAAACGGAACTTTTACAATATCCCCTTCATATATATCATTTCTATCAGTACGATAATAAAATTCCTGGTTTATCTTAAAAATATATACAGAACAATATGTATAAATTCTTCTACCAGATGTATGATTTGATTGTAAAAACTCTTGTAAAGATTTATCTCTTGTATGAGCATGTATAAAATTAATTAGATTTTTATACCAAGTGGGCACATACTGATTAGTTACATTCCCTATAAACAATGTATCCTCTTTATGCGCCCATTTAATACGTACTGTTACTATACCACCACGAGCAGGATCTCTATCAAGGTCATGACTTTCACTAAGACTAAAGGAATCTAGACTATATAACGTTTCGCCAATGTGAAAGTCAATATCTTGCTTCAATTGATGAATCATTTGATAATCTACATACTCGCTATGACTATGGCTAGAGTGACCAAATTGCTTACTATTACAATCAATGGAAATAGACGGCTCATTCCAATTAAAATTCAATGTATTTACGTCACCATATTCTTGGTACATATTTTTTTGCACTTCAATATGAATCTCTTGAATTCTATCTTTTTCTCGATTTCCATCAAATAAAAGTAATGTAGGTATACCTAGAATTTGTCTGAATAGTATAGACATGGCCCTCAGGGTATTATCAAAAGGAAATTCATATATAAATTCCTGATCCTCAGTGTTGATGAGCTGCACTTGGACAGCACACTCATCCTCATCATATAGGTCAATATCATCGGAAAATCTACGCCCCATAAGCTCTAATAGATATTGTTTTTTAGATTCGTCAATTGAGTACTCCTTAGTAGTTAAGGATTCTATTTTCCCCTCTACAGGTTTCGAGATATGCTCCCATTTAATGCCATAGGTAACACTAATGGTTGCCTTAATAGAAATATGTTGTATCTCTTCAATATAGTAATCTTTACGATTTAATTTCACTTCCTTTGGAACGCCATCTGGTAAATCACCATACCAGCTACCCGTACTTATAATGTCACAAGATACTACGGTACCTATAAATTTATCTGTCACATTTCTATGCATATACATAGGGACTCCTCCTTTTATTACTTTGTTTAAGTATAACAAACAAGATGTGACAAAAATGCCTCTATATAATTATTTCGTCAAAAATATTCTTTACATACCGATTTATATTATAATTAACTTACCATATATGTATCTCATCTCGTAAGGAGGTATCTCTCATGAAAGAATCTACTAACCATACCCTAATTACTAACCCCCAAAACATTATCTGTATCGGTTTAAACTATGCAGACCATATAGAGGAAACTAGTCTTGCTACACATGATTTTCCAGAAATCTTTATGAAAACATCTAATGCATTGGCGTCACATCAAGATATAGTTCCCATTCAAGATGAAAGCCTTCATTATGATTACGAAGGAGAACTGGTTATCGTCATTGGTAAGGCTGGTAAAAATATATCTCGTGAACAGGCCAGAGACCATATATTAGGCTATACTATTGGAAATGATGTTTCAGCTCGAGCCTTACAATTTAGAGGTACACAATGGATTTTAGGTAAATCACTAGATAACTTTGCCCCTATCGGTCCTGTTATCGTATCACCTGACGATTTTGATTTTGACAATGCCACTATTACTACAACAGTAAATGGTGAAGTGCGTCAACAAGCTAAATTAGAACAAATGCTATTTAAACCAGATGCAATCATAGAGTTTGTATCTCAGTATATTACACTACAAAAAGGTGACATCATCTTTACCGGTACACCTAGTGGTGTTGTACTCGGTAAAAATGAAAAACGATATGGTTGGTTACAATCAGGAGATACCGTATCTATATCGATTAGTGGCATTGGTACCTTAGTAAATCAATTTAAATAGTCCCCCTATATATACCAAAAGAGATTACCTATGATGTGTCTATCCATCATGAGTAATCTCTTTCTTCTTTTTCTATAAGTCTATTTAAATATGATTTTACAATCTTTTATGTACTATTTATGTTTCACTTCAAGATCTAGCAAATATTTCTTACGTTCAATACCACCTGCATATCCGGTCAATTTACCATTACTGCCAATTACACGATGACATGGAATGATAATAGATATAGGATTATGTCCTACGGCACCGCCCACAGCTTGAGCAGACATTTTATCTTTACCTTGCTTTTCAGCTATTTGTTTGCCAATAGCTCCATAGGTTGTAGTTTCCCCATAAGGTATAGTTTGTAATATAGACCATACAGATTTACGGAACTCTGTTCCTTCTAATTGTATTGGTGGAGTAATAAACGGTTTTTGACCTTTAAAATATTGGTCTAGCCACATAATGGTCACTTCAAAAGGGCCTGTTAATTGTTCAATATATTCCGCATCATCATAAGTAGGAGCATGGCTTTCATCTACAAAAAATAAATCTGTTAAATACGTTAATGTACCAAGCATAATCATAGTTCCTAATGGGCTTTCATAGGTGTATTTATAATTCATAGTACATTAACTCCTTTATAAACTAACAAATCATTCATAACCTTTTGTATGTCATTATTAAATGATACAGTATTTTTATGAATTTCAAAAGGAGTATCTTATTTATCCCAATAATTTGTTGTAGATGTCATAATCTATATCCTTAAATATATTAAATACCACTTGTATTTTACTATTTGTTTCTTTTAAATATGTTCGTACCGTATCTATGGCAATATGTGCTGCTTCTTCATTAGGGAATCTAAATTCACCAGTAGAAATACAACAGAATGCAATGGACTGTAAGTTATAAGCATTAGCTAGTTGCAAACAGGACCGATAACATGATACCAGTTCATTTCTCTCCTTAGCTGTTACCTTCTCATTAATAATAGGTCCAACTGTGTGAATTACATGTTTTGCTGGTAAATTATACCCATAGGTCATACGAGCTACACCTGTTTTCTCTGGCATTTCCATATACTCAGTCATTCTAGCACATTCCATACGAAGTTCAATACCTGCAAAGGTGTGAATGGCATTATCGATACATTTATGATTTGGAGAAAAACATCCTAATAATTGATTATTGGCTGCATTTACAATAGCATCTACAGATAATCGAGTAATGTCTCCTTGCCACAGATAAATCTGAGTCTCTCGCTCTTCCATATCATTAATGGTTACGATGCCCTTTTCATGGACCAATATATTTAAATATTCACTCTCTATCTTCATCCATTCAAGAGGCATTCCACCAGCAGGGCGAATATTACATAAAGATCTAAAGAGAGTAAATTGCTCTTCTTCAATCACAGGGATCTCTATATGTTCGTTATGCTTCTCTTTGTATTCTGCTACTAAACCTTCCACCAAATAGCGTAACCGTTCTTGCTGTGTCATATGTAACTCCTTTTAGTATAGACTATACGTTCACCTATTATAAAACAAAAAACTGCTAGCACATACATATGCATATGCTAGCAGTAACTTTACTGTTTATAATATATCAAAAGTTATGGTCTTACAAAATCTTGACCACCATGGTTAACGAGGATATCCCCATCTAAAACCTTTGTAGTAACGTTTTGTAGATTACCTTGAATTTGGCTCATCATGAAACGATATCCCGGACTATTTACATGTTTATTGAAAGCTGATTCATCGCTATAAATTTGAATAACATACCAGTGAGTTTTATTATTTCTTTCACGTAATACGTAACCTGCCTTATAACCCGCATCATCACGAACGGCACGTTCAATATCTAGTTGATATTGTTTTTGTACTGTATCAACTTCATTACCGTCTACTGTAAAATCTGTTAAGGTCACAACAGATTGACCATCATTAATCAAAGATAACGCATTTGGTTTTTCAATCAATAACAAAGGCTGTACATCATACAATTTACGATTTATCAGTTTAGAACCAACCTCGTTAATATAGTTTTGGAAATGCTCGGATTTGCGGTGTGTTTCTAAGGCAGCCGTATCTTTATATACCTCCACTACGTATGATTCAGATGGATTACCTTTTACATGAGCCACATTCATAGATAATGTATTAGGCTCGTTAGCCATAGAGGCTGTTAAATTCTGAACACCTGCAGTATTATACGCACCTTGTAATTCGTTCGGTACTTGGAAACGATACAAACCTACAATAGGGGCTGTATCTACTTGTTCTTGTTTATCAAATGTGAATGCAGCAAATGATGTACTCACACCCAATATGGCAATAGCAGAAGTTAGCAAAATTCGTTTTATATATCGCTTACTCATTAGTGACTCCTTTACATATATCTTGATAATTTTTCAGCCCATAATCCAATACGTTTATAAGTTAAAAGCTCACATACTTTTGATGTAAAATGGCCAAATCTACGATAAAAGAAATTAAAGGTTAAATAGGCTGGTATCGTTCCGATAGTCTTAGGCATACGACGGAATATATTTCTTATGGAATATAACTCTTGATATATCCAAAGATATCCTTCTTCTAATTCCTCTTTAGACATACCAAGCGGCGTCACAACCACATGAGACGTATTGTATTTAGATAAATCATGATCAAAAATTCTATTTTGAGCTTCCATTCTCTTGTAGAATTCAGTCCCCGGATATGGAGTTACAATATGAGAGGTAATGGTATCAATTTTCTGGCTAATAATCCAATCTAATGTATTTTTAAATGTCTCTGGCGTGTCTCCATCTAGACCAAATACAAAGCTAGCATTGACCATAATGCCACGCTTATGTAATTCACTAATAAGTCTTTCAAACTCTTCACGATTATTTTGCATTTTATGAACACTAGATAAAGACTGAGGACTGATACTTTCAAAACCAATAAATAAACTCTGACAACCAGTTTCTTTCATCAAATCCATTAATTCAGGGTATTGTCCTATTTTCATAGTAACCGCTGCATTCCAGTTTAATTTTAAAGGTTTAATACGCTCTAAAAACTGTTTAGTCCAAGAAATATTACCAATAAAATTATCATCAATAAACATAATATGCTTTGTGCCTAAACTTTTAATATCTGCTAACACATCATCTATATTACGATTTATATATTGATGAGTTCCAGAACTATTATAGCAAAAATCGCATTTATGAGGGCAACCGCGACTTGTAGAAACAACGTTATACCATAAATAATCAGTCTTATCTATCATGTCATATGCAGGCGCTACGATATCATTCCCAGAAGTTAAAGGCTTAGATACATATTCAGATTGTAATCTATTATGTTTCATGTCCTCTATAATTTGAGGCCATGTATTTTCTGCAAAACCAATACATAAGCTATCAAATGCATCCTTTGGCACAGAACTAGATGCAGTGGTAATATGTATACCACCAGCAATAACCTTAACACCTTTTTGTCTATATATAGATGCAATTTCAATAGCTCTAGGTAAAACATCTACAGTAACTGCTATGCCTACTAAGTCAGGCACATCATCAAAATCAATGGGTCTAATATTTTCATTTTCAATTGTAACTTCACAATCATGTCGAATAATATTAGCCACCGTCAACAAACCTAAATGAGGGGACATGCGTATTTTTAAATCTGTATCCATAGGACGTTTTAACATACGCGGTTGAATCAATTTAACTTTCATGTAAAACCTCTTATGTTACATCTATATTGTTATATATTCAAATATTGTACCATGCTCCTCTATAAGCTTAACAAGGTCTTTCCCTTGTAACCACACGGTCGCATCATTTTGATTTGGATGGATACCAATGAGATTATCCTTATAATCCGCATCAATGTAGTAATGCACCTTACGCTCCTCATCGTGAAGTAAGCAGAATGGTGATACATGACCTGGTTTAATCTTCAAAATCTCCCATAACTCTTCTTCAGAACCAAAGGATATCTTTTTAAGATTGTGGTCCTTACGGAATTGTTTTAAATCTACACGCTTTGAACCACGAACGGTAATTAAATAGTAATGCTCTCGCTTATGGTCTCGGATAAATAAATTCTTCGCATCCCATTCTGGATATGGCAGTTCTACATCTGGTTTATCGTCCATACTAAATAGCGGTGCGTGATCCGTAACTTCAAAATCGATATGATGGTCATGCAAACAATCATATACGCCTTGTTTATCTAACATGTCTATCTCACCAAATTTATTCTGGAGCCGTATAGGTTCCATCAAATACAAACAATTCAGGATGTTCATGTACGAATGTGTCTTCATAGATTCCATCATATTCATATACTACATCATCTTTTTTATCAAGGAAATTGAACAGTTCATCCTCATTTTCCCAATCTTTTAAAATGTTCCATCGTTCTTCTCTATCAAATGGAACTGAGCCACCAAAGTACTCGATGACAGTTTGTAAGTTATCTGCTAGTTCATCCATCTTAAAGAGACGTAAACCGGCTAGAGCATCTTCCCATACAATACCTGTCGAGTTATAGAAGAATTGATGATGACCACCATTATTAACCTCTGCGAAATACCAAGATATAGCATTAAGATAGCGTTGCTCTAAGGTGAAAGGTTTTGCGGATTCTATATAATCATCATAAGATCCATATATATTGATGGTCCAATACATAGGTTCATTAATGGTCCATACATCATCGGTAGCTTGTATCTCTTCGACAGTGATAGTCCGATGACGAGGTACACCTTTACGTTTCTTCTTTTTCTCTGCTACATATTCATTATAAGCAGAACACAAGTCAGGATAATCAGATTCACATGTTTCAAAATCCATTTGCAAATAGCACATATCAATGACTTCAAAACAATACGATTTTATATCATCTAGTTTAGCTTCCGTAGCTAAACGTACACCTTTATCTACTAATCTTAGCATCTGTTGCATAGTATTCGATGTGTACCCGTCACTATTATCCAAGACAAGGGCTCCATACGCATAGGCACAGCGATAATACCACACCGCATCACGATACTCTTCATCAATAGATTCTAATACCTTAATAGCCTCTTTTTCATTGCTATTATTGTTATAAGCTCTACCAAGCTCACCTAATAGAGGTACGGATAAATTTTCCATGCCCACATCAGTTAATATATTAATAACAGTTTCTACATTCCCAGAATTATTAAGCTCTTTAATGGTTTGTAATTGCTCCGCATCAGAAAATGCATTAAATTGTTCAACCGTTAATCCCATTATGTCACACCCTATCATATTTCATATATAGTCTTAAAATAAACATTATCTAGAAGCTAGCTACCACAAACAATATAAAATACAGGTATACCGTCTTCGTTATCTATGAGACCATACCCTTCACATTCATGTCCTTCGTATTCGATGCCTTCAAAGAATACGTGATCGCCAAGTTCTTTATTAGCCATTAAATTATGCAATTTAAAGAGTAATTCTTCTCTAGTAAAATATGTACCATTATCCGCAACAAGATGAGCCATAATTTCTACCTGCCACATGCCATCTTCTTTATCTTCTTCCAGCAATTCTTCATCGGTAACACGTTCATTATCAAAAAGTTGGTCTAAACTTTCAATCCAAGCTTCATAGGTTACTAGAATTTCAGGTTCTTCTAATCTATCATTGTCATCTGCTTGATCATCATCTACATATTTCTTTACATTATCATTATATTCTTTGGAAAACTCTTCTCTTCTATATGTTTGCTTATTAAATACCCAATGGACTACATCATATGTAGGATAGTTATCTTCATCGCATTCATTAACGTCTTCGACATCTTTACCTTCTGTAGCATCTTGACTGTTTTTCTTATCAAATACATTCTTAATGGTTTCAAATATCACAGGATAATCCTCCTTGTACTGTTTCGGCTTGATTTTAAATAGGTGATATTTTACTACTTCACAGCACCAACCAAGTTGTTTATCTAAATGGTCTTCTTTCGTCATTTTTATGCCTGTTTCTATTAATTGTAATGCCTTCTGTACATGTTCAGATTCATAGCTTTTACCATACCCTAGCATGCCATAAGCATAGCCACAACGATAGTACCAAGACCAATCGCGATGTGCCTCATCGATACGTTCAAATAAATCGATAGCCTCTGCTGCACGGCCATTATTGTTATACATACGTCCTAAGGCACTTAACAATATAGGCGACAAATTATCAATGCCTATGTTAGTTAATAACTCCATCGCACGCTTGAAATCGATGCCCTCTTGTTCATTAAGGAGCTTAACCTTTTCCTCATCACTTAATTCTTGAAACTCTTCATCCGTAATGTCTTCTATATTGAAATATAAGTTCTTAATAAAGTCACCAAAGTTATCTGCTAAGGGAGTCATTGAGTAATCACATTCTTGATCTACCCGTACAACCTTAGGTTCACCGGTTGGACCGCACTCACGATAATCGAGGAAAATCATGTCGTGACCGCCGGAAATTGTATCGGCTACAACGATACCGATAGGGGGATATTTTACTTTTGAAATCCAAAATTCATTACCCATCTCACCTAAAAGAGAGTATTTTTTATCTCTATCAATGCCATATATTCCTGTTATATATACACAATCGTCATCATCGTTAATAAAACAATTCTTATTTACTACACCACCATTATGGTTTTTAAGTAGTTCAATATATGCTGCAGGCAATGTATAGCCTAGTTCAGCTTCAGCATTCTTAATATCCTCATCGGTAACCTCCCTACCTATATAGGACTCAAATGCATAATCGGTGTCTTTCCAAAATCCAGTCCAATTGAAATCTTTTAGATGACTCATAATACTCTCTCCTAAACAAATAGATATAATCTAACCACATTTTATTTGATCAATGGAATATTTTTTTATTAAAGCTTTCACCTCGCGTCGTATCAAAATGGTATCTATAATATAGGAAAAAATGATATAAGGAGATACGTTAATAATCCCGACAGGGGCCAATATAAGAGCTGCCCACAATAAATTCAGTGAATACGCATACCACTTAAAATCAATGGTATTTAAAAATGGTATAACATAGTCAATAACTCTTACTTCCCATTGCATTAATGGGTTCAATTCCTCACTTGTGCCTAATAGCCAAGCGAAAGTAAGGGCAAATATTAATGCATATACTATGCCAACTGGAATTAATATCTTCGCTCTCTGTTTTAACAGATTGCGATAAATTTCATCTTCTTCCTCTGGTGCTATATCATATACCATATTACATTGAATCTGAATTCGTCTAAATCGATAGCGAATATACTTATACAAAAGGTTATTCGGTGTATATAACATAATAGACTCCGCATGCTATTGATAGTAACTAAATCATTGGAGAATATATTATCCATCTATGGCAAAGTAATGTAAATCTTTGAATTCATTATCCCAAAATGTAAAGGAAAAGATGTGCGTATCATCAAAGGTTTGCTCACAATAGGTCACAGCATCTCGCTCTGGTTCAATAATAGGCATACCTATCCGTGTTTTCACTTCATCAATGTTTACATCGCCATACCAATCTTGGATTTCGTTATGAATGAAAGTAACAATAGAATCTATATTCTTATGATAATTAGTAGCTAATAATTTAGCAGTATCTACATTAGCATCTGTTGGCTTCTCATCCCAACAAAATTGTATGCCTTCATAGGTCAATGTATATTGCCTTAACCGTTCATCATATATTATCTCATTAATCATTTTCAGTATCCTTTACATAGCTTTCCATCTTAGGTCTTAAATCTAACACGATTTCCCAATCATCTAATGTTGGAACCTTATGATGTGCAATAAAGTCTTCTATGATCTGTAACACCTCTTGGTGGCCTAGTTCATTTTTACCATATATGATGGCACCTTCTTCGTCTATAGCAGTAACACTAATTTCTATATGTAGTAATTCTGTGTGTTGATCACTACAAACTTGTACAAAATTATATAGCTTATTACCTACTGAAATAGCCTTTGATGGTGAAACAATTAGGAAGTCCATATCATTATCTTGAATAGAATATAAATTTTGCTCTACTTCTTTCAAGGTTATGCCTTCATATTTGTACTCACCTACATCAATAGACCAATCCGTATATGTTTTCTCAAATGTATCTATCATATGTATCGCCTCTCCTTTACGATATCCATTAAAACAAAATTTCTAATTGCCTTGCCATATCCGCTATAAACTCATCAAATTTACAGATCTCTCGTAGTTCTTGATGTTCCATATCATAACAGGAAATCTTTTTAGATTTAGGGTCCCATACAATTTGATAATCGTTGTACTCACCTAGCTCTTTAGATAAACGTAATAGTTTACGACGCCCCCATTTAAATGGAACTGTATCAAGTAAAGGTAAGAACTCTATAGAGATAAAATCTGAGTCTGGCAATTCAAAGTAAAGATTATCTCCCTCTAAAAAGGATATTAACACTTTTGGTAGTTTAAATGGTTTTAATTGATCCATTTTATTCTGTTTATCATGGTACTCAGCAGGCTCTAAATTTTTAAAATATTCTGCCATTTCCATATCGCCTTTTTCAATAGCAATACTATAGGGACGCATTCCATCCTTTTCTGTGATGGTTACATCTGCACCATGTTCTACTAGATATTTACACATCTGTAAATCCACATACCGAGCTGCTACGCACAATGGCGTTGGATTAAAAGGATATACCGAATCAGGTTTATTGTAGTTGATATCTACACCATTATTAATAAAGAAATCTAGAACCTCGTAATTTTCGTCTGTAATGGCATTTCTAAAGGCTTTACCACCGTATTTCTGTACTGTATGTCCTAAATCATGAATGAGTTGTAAGTTCTCATATTTCTTGCCATATAAGGCAGCTTGAAAGGCATCTACGTTCACACAGTTCAAAGCATGAATGTTAGCACCATGAGCCACAACATAGGCTATAATCTCTTGATTGCCATACCGTACAGCTAATAAGAAACTTGGATTCTCTTCATCATTTAGATCTGCGCCATGCTCAACTAGCCACTGAACACTTGGCACGCAGTTCATCACTAACGCTAATTGTAGAGGTGAATACTCACTATATTTACCAATTTGTATAGGTTCATCTATATCCCAACCACTATTTAATGAGCTTTCAAGAGCAGTTATATTTCCATTTATAATATCTGTCACTAAATCTGGTACAGATTCAAAACTGCCTAAATCTTTAAGATGTATCATATCCCTCTCTCCTATATACTATTTACTTATACCACAACTGGTATAAACTTCTCTTCAAAGGCAGTCAATATACCTAACAGTTTAGTATCTAAAAATGACAGAGCCTGTTTTCTAATATCCGTTGGAATACCATAATATGCTTGTGCTACACCACCACAAATAGCAGCAACAGTATCACTGTCGCCACCTATTGAGATGGCATTGCGAATGGCATCTTCAAAATCAGTGGATTCAAAAAAAGCTTGCAATGCTTGTGGCACGGTTCCTTGACAACTTTCATTAAACCTATAGGTATCTCTGATTTCATCCAATGTGAAATCCATGGTGTAATAATGCTGATTAATATAATCTCTGATTTCTTGAACATCTTTACCAATTTTAGCTAAGTATACGGCAACTGCTGTCGCCTCTGCACCTTTCATGCCTTCTGGATGGTTATGAGTGACCTCAGTAACTAAATTAGAGAAAAGCATTGCTTCGTCCAAACTATGTGCTGCAAATCCAGCAGCACTAACTCTCATAGCAGACCCATTACCATAACTATTATATGGCTTTGGATTCTCTGCAAAAATCCATCTATAGAACCGATCGCCATATCCATAACCTGGATAGCATCTCCCAATCGTCTGCATACATTCCACTGCATTTTTTGAAAGATTTCTGTAATTTGGTTGGCTCATAAGAATGGCCTTTGCTACAGCAAGTGTCATGATACTATCATCAGTTAATACACATTGATCTGTAAAGAGGTCAAAGTCCTTCCGTCTAATATTATTAAATTCGAATCGTGAACCAACTATATCCCCAGTTATTGCTCCTAACATATTACATTCCTCCTATATCCACCCTTTTCGTTTATACTCTTCGATTTTCTCTAAATCAAAATCTGTTGGCTGAGTTTCTTTAGTAGAGTCTATAGAAATATTATTATATGTATCATTCCATTGGCTTAAAATATTTTTCACAGAATCTAATATACGAATATTTCTTGTCATAATAGAATCTAAATTCCATTCATCAATTTCTAGTGTTCCTAATTTCTTAGTAATTGAAATATTCGATAATAAATACTCTTTTTTCTTTTTACCAAAATAACCATTTCCAGCAATAATATTAAGTTTCTTTTCAAAAGGAACTTTATTTCCTATATATTCAATCTTTTCTTTAATGGTTATTTCTGATACATCTGTGAAATAATTATCTTGCCATTTTTGTGGGAAAATATGTTCAATTTCCCAATTATTTGGTAAAAGGGTATCTTGTTCTTGGTAAGCAAGAATTTTTAGTAACATCCGTACAAGATTTCTATGTGGATTTTGAATGTGATTTTCCAGAATAGCCATATCAATCTCTTTAAAACTGAATATAGGCTTATCAGATTTAACAATTTCAGCATTAAGCTTTAAAATATCTGTCTTAACTGCATTAACAGTTGGAGATATTAAATACTTTGTGAATAGTTCCAAAAGTAATTTATTTAAAAAAACTGTAAATTTAACTTCAAAATCTTCTTTATTTCTATGACAAATATAATAAATTACAACAGGATATTTCCAAAACTCATTTGGATATGATGATAGGGTATCTAAAGATTGCTTAATTTTATTGTTATTAGACCATGCTTCCCCATCAAGCTCCTGACCTTTATTAATCACTTTCCATAAATTTAAAATTATACAAAGATTATCCATTAAATCTACTTCAAATAATCGTTTAAACTTTTCTTTAGCATAATATTTTCTTATACCAGGGGTAGTAGTCTTTATATCCTTTTCTAAAGCACGTAAATAGAACATATAATAATAAAATAGCTGTTGAATACTTTCTTTATTATATGTTGCTTGTTCATCAAGATTCTTCCATCGTTCAATAAAAATCTTCTTGTTGTCTAAATCAAGTTGATTATAAATCTTAGCCTTGAAAATATCTGCTTCGGATAATGGCAATCCTCTATCATTCAATGTAGAGAAAATTGTTAATGCAGTATCTTGAGTGTCTGCTGTTATAGGAAGTAAAATAGCTTGATTTAGTAATGCATAAATAAATTGATATACCATTAAAGGATTCTCTAAAGAATGTTTATCTAATAAACGCTGAAATAATCTGTAGTTTTTAGAGTAATTATCTTTAGCACTTTCACTAGTCTCACCAGTTTCAAGTATTGCTTTAAGAATTTGATTGCCATCATTATTCATGACACGAGAGGTTAATAAAATATCCGTATAATCAACAACCCCTGTTAGTTTATTAGTTCTCCAGATAGTAGGTTCTATTTTACTAATGAAAATTTTAGCTTCTGCCGTTCTCTCTGATTCTAAGGTATCAGTTAATCTAGTATATATAGCTCTTAATAATAAAAACAAAGAGGTAATACGCTGTTGCCCGTCAATAATTTCCTGTTCACCGTCATCATTTTCATAGGAAACAATACTTCCAAGAAAATAAGATCCATTATTCTCTGTTCCACCAGAACTTGCAGTAAACTCCCACAAATCCTCAAATAGTGTCTCAACTTGCTCATCACTCCAAGCATATGGTCTTTGATATTCTGGAATAACAAAAGGTTTAACCCTCCCACTTCCTAATAATGTTTCTACACTTTGCTTATTTACTTCTATTGTTGTTGGCATTTCCCATTTCCCCACTATATTCTATAAAAACACTTATATTTATATTATATAAGAAACCCTACTCTATGAAAATCTATTTAATCAATAAATCTAAATAATATGATTTCTATCAAAAAAATTATATAAGTCAAAAGGTGTAACTATATAAGTTACACCCTTCTTCATAAGCAAACTAATATTTAGTTTAATTATATTGTATTTATAAATATTAGTGTATAGCAACCCCCTTCGCATCGTAGCGAAGGGGGTTGCTATTCGGCGTACATATAAAATAGCACTAACTATTTTCATAGTTAGTGCTATAAACATTAAGGATGTTCCCTACTACTTGATAAAATCTATACAGAATACTTTTATCGTCTTGATTTAATTCTAATCATTTTTTGCTTGCTCTAGTTCTTGAATACGTTTTTCTAATTGAGCGATTCTTTCATCAGTGGATGTTGTATTTGATTTAGATTCAGGACCTACCTTAAAGCTAAGTCCACCATTAAAACCTTGGTTGCCATTGCCTACCACAGTACCTACATTAAATTGTACATTTCGGCTTGGGCGATAGTAAGCGCCTAATGCAGTAGCTGTTTTTCCATGATAATGACCAAATCCTACGGCTACACCTAATCCAGTTTCTCCTTCAGAGAAATTCGGTTGTAATGCAGCTAATGCATAGCTAGATGCAGTTGCTTTATTAACTGTAGATTCTAAATTTGTACCTACCGATTGGACTTGGCTAATAGCATTTTCCAATTGACCTACTGTTGCTGCATCATGTGCATCAACGCCATCGGCTACTTTCACCAAACGATTATATTTAGCATCTGAGTATGTAGTAGGTGTTACTATCGGTTCTTTATCATAATCTGGTACTGTCTTTTTATAACCTAAGTGAGTAGTAATTTCCTTATCTGGATATTTTACAGTATAACCAGATATATCTCCTGCCTCATGACCAAATGCAATAGTTCCTTCTTCAGTTGCTACGCTTTCATAACCGATAGCAGTGCCATATTTAACAGTAGTACCTGCCTTATGGCCTAATGCCAAACTATTTTCTGCCTTAGCACCTGTAAAACCACCTCCTACAGAGGTTAAAGCAAGACCAAGGGTCACACCATTAGAACCACCAACAACTGTACTACCATTTCCCACCGTCATACCATCACGAGATCCAACGATTGTACTATATTCACCACTTGCAATATTTTTATGGGTCACAAATTTACGACCTGTAAATTCACGGCCGCCACCACCAAGTATGGAAGCACCAGTGCCTACGGCTTCATTCTTACTGCCCCCAAATACGGATGACCACATACCAACACCTGAATTTCCTAAACCACCTGCAAGTGTACTCCCTTTACCATCTGCATTATTTTGAGAACCGCCTATAACAGAACCAATTTCACCTGCTGCATTATTGCCACGACCACCAGCAATGGAACTATGTAATCCATACGTACCATTAGAATTACCGCCTGAAATAGATGAGGACTCACCATACGCAATATTATCCTCCCCACCGCTGATAGTTGCATAATTGCCTACTAAAGTTCCTACTGCTTCAATTGATTTTTCGTACCACCAAGGATGGCACCATTTTTAATCTCTTCATGAACTGTATTTTGAAAGCCGCCTACGATGGAAGTATATGAACCTTCTGCTGCATTCTTTGTACCACCAAGAACAACACTATTTTCCCCTTCGGCTAAATTAGGCGCCTTATCCTTACCACCACTGACAACAACACTACCATCACCTATCGCTTGATTACCAGTCGTATAACCACCAATTACTTGACCGGCTGCATTTACACTAGGTGTGCTTAATACCATAACCGAGCCTAATGTTAATGCAAATGCACAAGCAGTTACTGCGGTACTAAGGCGCTTTACGTTCTTAGGATTACATTTATGAGATTTTATCTTACCAGTTAACATCATTTGTACTTTATTCATGTCTCTCTTCTCTCTCTATGAATATACAAAACTACTTACCAAAAACACTTACAAAATTGACTCCTTTCTTGATATACACAATACACAGATCATTTTCTGAATAATTTTTATTCAAAAAAATCCATAATATAAATTAATTATAAATTGTTTTCGTTTTTTATATAATTAGCATTACTTATACTCATATAACTACTATTCATAATAATTTATTCATCCCAATGCTATACTAAAAATGATGTATTTTTAATTATTTTAGTGTAGAGGGTCATACGTATGAAAGAAGGTAAAAGAAATAAAACATTAACTGGTTGTAAGCAAACCAGTACATCAAAAATCATGTTATTTTCAATGATTTTAACGGCTATGAGCGCATCCATTGTATATGCAGCAGATACCAACGTGGCCGATGAACCTAAAGTATCACATACCATCACGGTAACTGCTACTAGAACTATGGAGGATATCATAAAAAACACCAAGTGCTGTATCTGTTGTAACAGACAAAGATATTGAAACACGAAGAGTTGATACCGTAACAGATGCTCTACAAATGTTACCTGGCGTGTATAAAAGCCAAAAAGCAAACGGTGGATTACAAATTCGCGGTTTTGATTCTACTGACATCTTAGTATTACTCAATGGTGTACCAATGAATAACACCTTTAATAATGGTGTTGATTGGGAAGCTATACCAGTACATTCTATTGAAAGGATCGAATTAGTACGTGGTCCTAGCTCCTCTTTATATGGTGGCAGAGGTGTTGCTGGTGTTATCAACATTCAAACAAAACAACAACAACCAAAACAATCTGTAAAAGATATCCATTGGCATGGACAAGTTGGATATGGATCTCATGGGACACTAAATAATGAGTTAGGGTTTGATGCACAAGTATCTAATCGTATTACTGTCGGTATGTCCGGAGAGCAAAGAAAAACAGATGGTTATCCAGGTTTCTTTATTACCGGCAGAGCTGCCAACATAAGGCCGTCTACTGTAACAGTTACACCAGATAACCCAGTTCCACAAACCAAAGATGGTTCCTATCTATTAGGTAGTCGAGGAGATAAGTCATTTAATAATAAGAATCTATCTGCGTATGTAACGATGAAACTCCGTGATAGAGAATCATTAACCTACTCTTATCTATATACGAAAAATAGATATGCTTATGAGAATCCAATGAGTACCATAACCGTAAATGGCGCACCTATCTTCTCTGGAAATGTCAAAATTAACAATCAAAAATATGTAGCACTTAGAACAAGTAGATACTTAGGCTATGATGGATTAAAAGAATATCATGCTCATAAACTACAATATAAAAATGACAAAAATAAGCTACAAGTTACTTTCAATATATTAGATCGAAAAAAAGATGGATTCTCTAGCCCTAACAATCCAAATACACCTAACTACAGCGGCCCTGGTGATGATTCATTCTATCCTGGAAAAACAATTAATTTTGATGCACAAAAAGTATGGGATCGTATGGGGAAACATAGCGTTGTTGCGGGCATTAACTGGAAAAAGGAGAGCTTTGAGCAAAAACGAAGAGAATTAACTAATTGGAGAAATCATTCTTCCTTTGATTCAACCACATATCCTGGGGGATTGTATGAAATCAATAAAGGTGCTACAAATAATTTAGCCCTATTCGTCCAAGACACATATCGTCCTAATTTCAATTGGGCTATTTATACCGGACTTCGTATAGACCGATTCAAAAAATTCGATGGTCAGCATGTTACCTATGATACGACCAATAATAGATACGACACCGTAAATCATGGTGAAGGTAGCTATACTGAATGGAGTCCAAGATTAGCAATTGAACATTATGTAACCGATTCGCTAAATGTATATGCTTCCTATGGTCACTCTTTTAATCCACCACCACTTAGTCAAGTATATCGTTACACAGATGTAGTACGAGCGAATCCAAATCTTAATCCAGAACGTTCAGATACATTTGAAGTTGGTATGAAAAAAGAATGGGGCACAAAAACTGCATTAAATCTATCTGCATTCTATGTAAAAACGAAGGATAAGGTTAAATATGTAACACATTATGATAATAATGGTGATGTAGATTATAAAATGTATGAAAATGTAGACCAAGAAACTCGTCGCGGCATAGAATTAGAACTTCGCCACCAACTATCCTCAAAATGGTCTGTATTTGGAAACTATACATGGCAAATGGGTCGTATAAAACATAAAGATCTTCCTAACACAAATGCAAGCGGATATGAGGAAATCAATTATGATATACCTAAACATATCTTCCATGCAGGTCTTGAATATACTAATGGTAAATGGAATGCCCTTTGGGATGCTCAATATGTAAGTCGTCGACAATCAGTAGATGATATTACAGGTCAATACGGTTCCTCAGATAGCTACTTTATCTCTAATGTAGCAATGAATTACAAATTCTCCAAAGAAGCGACATTACAATTAGGTATTCAAAATGTATTTAATCGTATTTTCTACGATGATGAAGCTACCGCAGGCCGTACATATTCTGCAAGTATGAAGTTTAAATTTTAGTAATCATTCATCAAATTTTACTATATAACTTCTATTTGATTTAACCACAACCATATAAAATCTATCTAAATTTAATATATAAAAGCAAAAAAAGGTCCATCGCATATCGTTTCTATGCGATGGACTTATTTATTCTTCTTCAATTATTATTCCATTTATATATGCAAATTCAATCATAGTGGATCCATAAAATTCACTCACGCCTAATGAAATATTTTCTTTAGGAATTTCTTTCAACTGATTATAAAAGTCAATATACATACTTCTTAACTCAGAATTTTTGATTATTTTATTAAAATATTGTTGAGCTTTATCTTTTCCACCATAATGATAAATATAATATGGTAGATTATAATCGTTTATATCTCCCTCTATAAGTTTTTCAATATTACGTTCTGTATCTTCAAAACCTGCAAATAGCGGTATTATATATTCCTCACATAACTTGCTAACTTCATCTACAGTATATTGATAGCTAGCACCTGCTAATTGATACCAATGCCATTCCGTTCTATTTAACAAACGACCTAATTCTCCGCCATATACAAACCCGTTATGAATATTAGCTTTTTTCATAGATTTAGAATAAATGGCAATATGTGGAACAAACTCTACGCTATCTGCATAGTTATTTCTATTAGCTTGAAAGTAGATTTCAAAGATAAGGTCTTTATTCTTAGAGGTTTTCTTTAACTTCTGACCTTTACTAACTACCTTAAAATCAGGAAATTTACTTGCTATCTCCTGCCAAGCTTTTTCACATAACTCTCTAGGTTTCAAGATTGTAAAAGTCCTCCTAAATAGTGCTGTATTTCTTTTAAAGATTACTTTATCGGTAAAAACATGGGTTATTTTTTGACACGATACACCATATCTCCGCTATTCCAAATATACATAATCGTGGATACTGGAGATTTTTTATCGGCCCAAAGCCAACCGGTATATGTAGTTGTATTAGCATAATAGCCTTCAGTAATTATTTCAAATTCTGAGTCTACATACTCATTTATAAAATCTTGTAAACAAAGAGACTTTCCATAAAAGCGACCTTCACCCAAGGTTTTGTTAAATATTAGTACCTTACACAAATCCACATCACAGTTGTTAAAACATATTTCTCCTGAGAATGCTTTTTCTTCACCATCTAACAATTGATACATTTCTTCAACTGTTAATGTTAATGTTTTATTATGAATTTTGATTCTATTTACTTTACTACCATAAAGACTGAAAAGGATATTACTATGTCTATCATGTATAAACTCCATATTATTCCTCACAATATGAAATCTAAAATTGTAATTAAATATATTATAAAACTATTATTTGATTATTTAAACGAAGTGTATTCTATTACAGCCGCTTTATTATATTAGGTCTAAATAAAAAATCAGATTTATTCAGTTCTAGAATAATGCACTTAAATAAATATTATTTCTTATCGATAAACACTGCATCACCTCTATAAAGTGAATAAGAGTCATCCAAAACATACTTATTTGACGAATTTAAGGCTGGAAACTGAATTACTGCATCTCCAACCTTAACCGCATCAGACTTAATATGAACTTCAAAAGGACTATTAGTATCAATCTGAGATAATTCAAATAATGATTGATAACCTACTGTTACCCACATACCAGGACCTTCATATTGATCATCGCCACGTACTGTTTCTATTGGATAATATGTATATCCATTTTGTACTATAGATATAACAACATTATTAGTATCATTATACATCTTACTTTCCGGCATATAAAGGAAAGATCTAACCTGTAATATATTAGTGGCATTTCTTGTTGAATAAGTACTTGCTACACCTCTAGCATCCTCCAATGCCGTATTTGCAAAAATTGCGAATGGAGTTTGAACATATACGATACCTTGCAATTCATTTCTTGGGAAAATTCCACCATAACGTCTTTTAATAAACTTTTTCTTAGCAGTAGATATCATTTTGATATTTTTCTTTTCTACTAAAGACTGTCCATAAGATGTTGCTGATGCAATATCTTCATTTGTAATTTGGTGTTTCTCAATAACTTGAGGATTATAAGTACTAATATCTTCAGCAGATACTGCCATAACAGACATAGCTAAAATTGAAAATAAAACAATTTGTTTCTTAAAGTTCATAGTCTCACCTACAAAATATATACTTTTAAAAATAAGCTTTTCCATAAATTTTGGATATCTCTAATATGAGCCATTCTAATCCTCACTACATCGCTTCGCTTCTAGTTAGCAAAGCCACTGCCTCAGTGGTTCGGCGTTTCCAATCGCACTTCGTCTTCGTCTCGTGTTCTTGGACGCCTATCACATGGGCAGTGCTAATGCTTACTGCGTCACTTCGTTCCTAGTAAGCAAAGCCACTGCCTCAACATGCGCTGTCATTGGGAACATGTCTACAGGTTGGACTTCTTTTAGTTCATAGCCGTAGTGTGTGAGAATTTCAATATCTCGAGCCATGGTGGCTGGGTTACAGGATACGTAGACAATGCGTTTTGGTTCCATCCCTGCTGCAGAGGTTAGTACTTCTTCTTTACAGCCTGCCCGGATTGGATCGAATACAATCACGTCTGGTCGTACGCCGGCTTTATAGAGTTTTGGCATTTCAACAGCCGCATCAGCGACGATAAATTCAGTATTGTCATAGCCATTATTTCGAGCATTTTCACGAGCATTGATTATGGCTGGTTCTACAATTTCAATGCCGATAACATGTTTAGCTTTATGAGCTAGAAATAATGAGATGGTACCTGTACCACAGTACGCATCGATAACAGTTTCATTACCTTTTAGGTCTGCATAAGCTAACGCTTGATCATAAAGCACCGTAGTTTGTTCTGGATTGACTTGGAAAAAGGAATGTGGTGATAAATTAAATCGTAGGTCCTTAATATGATCAGTGATTGTACCATCTCCATAGATAACATGATTAGTAGGACCTAAAATGACATTGGTTCGTTTACCATTCACATTATGAACGATGGTTTCCACTTGTGGTATACGATTGGTTATGCTCTTAACCCATTCTTCTTGATGCGGTAAATAATCAGTAGCGGTTACGAGAATAACCATCCATCCGGATTGTCCAATACGACCGATAACATGACGCAATACGCCCTTTCCCGTATGTTCATCGTATGGCTCAACATCAAGCTCTTTGGCTATGTCATAACAGATTTGGGCTATACGATTATTTCCATCATCTTGGATAGGACAATTCGTCCCCTGTACGATATCGTGAGATCCCATTGCATAGAATCCCATTTGAATGTCGCCTCTAGCACCACCGACAGGCATTTGCATCTTGTTTCGATACGCCCAAGGTTCTTTTGGTCCTAGTGCAGGTTTTACAAGATCAGGATTTTGGTGACCAATTCGTTCAATAACATCCTTCACCTTTTGTGTTTTTAGTGAAAGCTGCCCTTCATAGGTAATATGTTGCAATTGGCACCCACCGCATACACCATATAAGTTACAGGTAGGCTCTATACGATTAGAAGCTGGTGTTACAATATCTATTAACTTGCCTGTAGCATAGGTCTTTTTCACCATATTAATAGATACTTTCACCGTTTCTCCAGGCAAGGCAAAGGGAACAAAGACGGTAAAATCATCTACGCGACCTACACCTTCTCCACTACTGCCAATACCATGAATGGTTACCAAAACCTCATCACCAAGTTTAACAGGCGCATTTAGAATGGCCTGTTGTTTTTTAGAAAGTTTTCCACCTGTATGTTGTTGTCTACCTTTAGATTTATGTTTACGAGATGTACGACCTGTACCGTTCATTACGCGTCTCTTTTCTTCCAAATTTTAATGATACCAGTCACGATGAGTACAAAGAATACCGCACCAAATTTAACGAGTAATTCTTCCCCTTGAATATATGGTAAAAGAAGTGGATCTTCTACGATCATTTCACCGGCAACCCATCCAAGTAGTGCACCGCCAGCCCAAAGAATGGCTGGGAATTTGTTAATAATACGAGCGAATAGTGTAGAACAAAATACGATGATAGGTACCGTAATTAGCATACCAACGATAACAAGCTCTAAATGACCTCTTGCAGCGCCCACAACACCGATGACATTGTCGATACTCATCATAGCGTCGGCAACGATAATCGTCCAAATAGCACCCATTAAGGAGTTTTTAGCTTCAATATGAGCCTCTTCATCATCGCCTTTTAAAAGCTGAATAGCAATCCATATGAGCACAAGTCCACCGCCTAAATGAACGAGAGGAATCAAGGTTAACGCTTCTACCAAAACGGTGGCAAACAGAAGGCGCATTAAAATGGCACCTACCGTCCCCCATATAACGGCTTTCTTTTGAAGTTCTGGTGCTAATTTACCGGCTGCCATACCGATAACTACAGCATTATCTCCGGCTAATAAAATATCTATCAATATAATCTTGCCAATCGTAACCCACGTGGCCGCTTCTAAAAATTCCATTATATGCACCTCAACTATAATTAATTCTATAACTATCCCTTAACTATACCATATTTTATGTATTTTCTCATCTAAAACAAATGCTTTAATATCTTTCATAATCTACTGCAAAAAAATATCTCTCCTCCTGTAAAAAAGAGAAGAGATATTATACATTCCAATTATTTTTTAAGTTGTTTTACTACTAAAGATGCACCTACTACAAGGATAACGGCAGCTATTTTAATATACAGCGCATACGGTTCAACTGTATGAGCAATTAATGTATCTTCCACACTCATGCCAGCGCCGACCCATCCTAGGATACCACCACCAACGTAGAGAATAATTGGGAAACGCTCGATGACTTTCACAAATAATGTACTACCATACACGATGATAGGCACCGTAATAAGCATACCAATAGCAACCATTGTCATGTGGCCACCTGCAGCGCCTACTACACCAATTACATTATCGATACCCATGATACCGTCAGCAATGACAATCGTCATGATGGCAGCTCGCAAACTATCCTTGGCCTCGATATTATGCTCACTGTCATCATCAGCAACGAGCTTGTACCCAATCCATAATAAAAGGATACCACCTACCAAACGAAGTGCTGGAATTGTATTTAAAGCCTCAACGAAGAGGAATGCCATAACGAGACGTAAAATGATAGCACCTGCTGTGCCCCAGAAAATTGCTTTCTTTTGTAAATGAGCCGGCAAATTTCGTGCAGCCATGCCAATCACAATGGCATTATCGCCGGCCAACAGAATATCGATGACAATGATTTGTAACATTGCCAACAAACCTTGAACAGATACAATGTCCAATTCGTACCTCCTATAACGAAAATATTTAATATACTTATTATACTAAAGAGCATCTACCTTGTACAATACTGTAATGTATCCATCTATTCGTAATACGAATACCTGTATATAACTATATTCTATAGTTTTTAATACACCTAGCCATAATAGATAGACTATGTTAAAATATATCATCAATTTAGGAGGTCATTATGTATCAAACATATTCTATACTACAAAAATTATGGTTGTTCATTAAATTATTTACTCCTATGTGCATCACCCAATTTTCTCTTGTAGGGGGCACATTTATCGCCATCTTCTTAACAGGACAATATAGTACAATTGATTTAGCTGGAGTTGCTACAGGGTACAATCTATGGTTATTATTCTATATCTTTGCACAAGGGACCCTAATGGGTATCACCCCGATCATTGCACAGCTATTAGGAGCCAAGAAAACAGATAGTATACCTACCATCGTCTACCAAGGGTTTTATATTGCAACAACCCTAGCACTTATTATATTATTACTCGGTGTTTTCGGATTAGTACCATTACTAAATTTCCTTAACTTAGAACCTGCTGCTACGGCTGTTTGTATCAATTATTTGAAAGCTTTCGCACTTGGCCTATTCCCTCTGTTATGGGTTAATACATTGCGTAACACCGTTGATTCCCACGGGTTAACTCACTATTCTATGGCCATTGTAGTAACGAGTTTTGTAGTGAATGTATTCTTAAACTACTCACTGATATTTGGGCACTTCGGATTGCCTGAAATCGGTGGTGTCGGTGCTGGTTATGGTATTGCCGGAGCATGTTGGACAAACTTTATTTTATTTAGTGCGATGGTGCTCTTCCATCCTAAATTAAAGGGATATCGTATCTATAAAGATTGGGTAAGCCCCAAATGGCAATACATACGTGAGCAATTACAAATCGGCTTGCCAATCGGTTCTTCTATCTTTTTTGAAGCCAGCATTTTCAGTATTGCCGGTCTATTGATGGTACACTTTGGTTCCGCTGTCGTAGCGGCTCACCAATCGGTCATTGCCTTTACCAACGTGTTCTATTGCTTACCACTTAGCATTGCCATGGCTTCTACCATTGCTGTAGGCTATGAAGTCGGTGCTGAGCGACATAAAGAAGCTATTCAGTACTCCTACATTTCTCGCGTGTTAGCCATTGTCATTGCGATTTTGATTTGTGCTTTCACATTCACTCATATGGAAAGCATATCTACACTATTTACAAATGATGAAGAGGTATATAATCTAATTTATAGATTCCTCGGGTATGGCGTTTTCTTCTCCGCCTTCGATGCCATTGGTACACCATTACAAGGTATTCTACGGGGCTACAAGGATGTAAAAATTGTATTCTATATTTCTCTCATTTCCTATTGGGGCGTTTGCTTCCCTATTGCATACATTCTTGCCAACAACCCAAATTACGGCCCATTTGGTGTATGGATAGGCCTATTAGCTAGCGTAATTGTAGCAGGCATACTATTCACCATTCGAACATGGTATATTCAACACAAACAAGTACATATAAAAGCATAATGCACAAAAGCAGCACTGCAAGTCATACTCAGCAGTGCTGCTTTTCTACTATAAGGTATTAACTATTTTTGTATTACATAGTATTGCCTTGTAATACATCTTGTTTTTCAACATTCGACATGCGGAAAAAATTGTATAACGTTTCCGCCGTCTTATAGTTCATAGAATCGACCTTAGCTAATTCATCTATACTGGCTTTTTTCATGGCCTCTAAGCTATTGAAATGAGCCCATAAAGCCTTACGTCGTTTAGGGCCAATACCATCAATGTGATCGAGTACGGATTCTAAGTTACGTTTGCCCCGCAATTTACGATGATAGGTAATAGCAAATCGATGGGCTTCATCACGAATTTGTTGCAATAATTGCAACTCTGGTGAATGATGACTCAAAATGATGCTATCCGATTGCCCTTCTACAAAGACCTCTTCTATCCGTTTTGCCAAGGATATGACTGGCACATCTGTAACACCTACAGCGCGTATGAGCGGTATAGATGCATTGAGCTGCCCCTTACCACCATCGATAATAATGAGGTCTGGCATAGGCCAATCCGTTTCATTACCATAGCGGCGTTCCATGATTTCTGCCATCGATTTAAAGTCATCGGGCTTGCCCTGTGTAGTCTTTAATTTAAAGCGTCTATATTCCTTCTTAGCTGGCTTGCCGCCTTCAAATACAACCATGGAGGCCACGGTTTCAGAGCCTTGTGTATGGGAAATATCAAAACACTCCATACGCTCTGGTAATCTTGGCAAGTCGAGGACCTCCGCCAATTTCTTAACGGCACCACCACTCTTATCAATTTGGTATTGCCATTGGCGGCGACGTTCTTCAAGGAATGTTTCAGCATTTTCATGAGCCATTTTAATCATGTCCATCTTATAGCCACGTTGAGGCACAAGAACATCGACCTGTTGGCCCTTCATATCACTGAACCAATCCTTAAATAGATGTTGCTCAGAACTTTCCATAGGCAATAATAGTTCTTTAGGAATAAAGGTAGTATCCCCATAGTACTGCTTAATAAAATCAGTCATAATGGTTTCTTCCGAGTCACCTTCATTTTGCACGAAGTAATTTTCTCGGCCTAATAGACGGCCACCTCGAATAAAGAGTAGTTGTACACATGCCAATTGACCATCTACAGCTATCCCCAGTACATCTAGATCACCACGTTGCGTTACCATCCGCTGTTTTTCTTGAATTTTCTCAATGCTCGTCAATTGATCTCGATAACGTGCTGCATCTTCAAATCGAAGCTCTTCCGCAGCTTCTTCCATCTTTTCCTTAATTTCTTTAAGCAATGGAATTGGTTTGCCCTCAAAGAGTTCTATAATTTCATCGATATATTTGCGGTAATCCGGTACTGATATCTTATGAAAGCATGGCGCTTCACAATAATGCATATGATATTGCAAACAAGGGCGTTCTACCTTCATCGATTTACAGGTACGCAATGGAAAATACTGACGAATCAACTTGAGGACTACATGAACGGCTGTTACATCAGTAAAGGGCCCAAAATATTTAGCCCCATCCCGTTCAAGGCGACGTGTCATATATACGCGAGGATAGTCTTCTTGAACAGAGATTTTAACATAAGGATACGTCTTATCGTCCTTAAGGGAAATATTGTATTTCGGCTTATGTTCTTTGATAAGCGTATTTTCTAATATGAGGGCTTCCATTTCCGTCTTTGTTTGAATAATCTCTACATCGACGGCACGCTTCATCATCGCCGTTACCTTAGGCGCTCGATTCGCATCATTACGCACATAGGATCGCACGCGATTGCGTAAATTAATCGCTTTACCCACATAGATGATGCGGTTATATTGATCACGCCATAAGTAGACCCCTGGTGTGGTCGGTAAATGGCTAACCTTTTCTAATAACTCTTCAGACGGCATATATCCTCCTTTCTTCGTCAATTCTCCATACCATTATAAATAATACTTCATTGTCGCAACCATACAAGGCAGTGCCATACAAATTATTTCTTTTTCTTTGCAGCATTCATAAATGTATTAGTCTGTTCTAATACAGGACCTAAGAATTTTCCTGTATAACTTTCTTTCACCTTTGCAATCTGTTCCGGTGTACCGGTAGCCACGATAGTACCACCTCGATTACCACCTTCAGGACCTAGATCAATAATATAATCAGCCGTTTTGATAACATCTAGATTATGCTCAATTACGATAACTGTATCGCCACCATCTACCAGTTTCTGCAATACATCTAAAAGCTTTCTAATATCTTCTGCATGAAGGCCTGTTGTAGGTTCATCAAGGATATATAATGTTTTACCTGTACTGCGACGTGCTAATTCTGTGGCCAATTTAACCCGTTGTGCTTCACCACCAGATAATGTGGTTGCCGCTTGGCCTAAACGAATATAGCCAAGACCAACCTCTTGCAATGTTACCATTTTCTTGTAAATTTTAGGGATAGCACTAAAGAATTCTACCGCATCATCTACGGTCATATCTAACACATCTGCAATAGATTTGCCCTTATATTTAACCTCCAGTGTTTCGCGATTATAGCGGGCCCCCTTGCAGACTTCACAAGGTACGTACACATCTGGTAAGAAATGCATTTCAATTTTGATGATACCATCACCACGACAAGCTTCGCAGCGGCCACCTTTTACATTGAAACTAAAACGCCCTTGTTTATACCCGCGCATCTTAGCCTCTGGTGTTTGGCTATATAATTCACGAATTGCATCAAATACGCCTGTATATGTGGCAGGGTTAGAGCGAGGTGTACGGCCAATAGGGCTTTGGTCAATGTTAATGATTTTATCAATATGCTCTAGGCCTCGAATCTCTTTGTGAGCCCCCACCTTGTGATACGAACGATATAGCTGATTTGCCAGCCCTTTATATAAGATTTCATTTATCAAAGTAGACTTACCAGAACCGCTGACACCTGTAACTACTGTAAATAGTCCAATTGGGAATTTCACATTAATATTTTGTAGATTATTTTCTTTGGCACCTCGAATTTCGATGCAGTTTTTACCAGGTTTACGTCGTTCGTCAGGAAGAGCTATAAACTTGCGGCCGCTCAAATATTGACCGGTAATGGAATCTTTCACCTGCATAACCTCATCTACAGTCCCTGCAGCAATGACTTGACCACCATGCTCGCCCGCACCTGGTCCAATGTCTACAAGGTAATCTGCAGCGCGCATTGTATCCTCATCATGTTCTACAACGAGCAGTGTATTACCAAGGTCACGCAACCCTTTTAAGGTATCGATAAGTCGATCATTATCTCGTTGGTGTAGACCAATGGATGGCTCGTCAAGAATATACAACACACCCACAAGACCAGAACCAATTTGCGTTGCTAACCGAATACGCTGTGCTTCACCACCAGATAAGGTGCCTGCACTCCGATTCATAGTAAGGTAATCAAGGCCTACATTATTGAGGAAGCCTAGTCGAGCATTAATTTCTTTTAGAATCTGTGCACCAATCACTTGTTCTCTGTCAGTTAATTGCAAATGACTAAAGAAATCTAGCGCTTCTTTAATCGTCAACTGGGTTACTTCATTAATGTTCTTATCCCCTACGGTAATTGCTAATACCTCGGGTTTAAGACGAGCGCCATGACAGGTCGTACATGGTTTAATGGACATGAATTTTTCAAATTCTTCGCGCATAGAATCGGTAGATGCTTCGCTATGGCGGCGTTTCACCATCGGCAAAATACCTTCGTATTCAGTGAAAAATTCCTTTTCTTCACCGCGCATATTTTCATAAGTGAAAGCCACCTTATCCATCGTACCATACATGACCTTCTTCTGTAATGCCTTAGGTAATTCATCATAGGTAGAGTCTAAGGAGTGTCCATTGGCTTTCAATAGACCTTCTAGCTGACGCATAAACCATGCGTTAGGATTAGAGCTCAACGCCTGTACACAACCATCGGCAAAACTAATAGAGCCATCTGGAATGACGCGCTCCTCATCAACCTCCATGGTAGAGCCAATCCCCAAACAAGCGGGGCATGCCCCAAAGGGACTATTGAAAGAGAACATACGGGGCTCAATTTTTGGCAATGAAATATGACAATCAGGGCATGCAAAGTTTTGACTATACATATGCTCTGGGCCATCGACCTCTTGAACAATAACGATACCTTCTGCCCATTTTGATGCGGTCTCCATAGAGTCTGCTAAACGGGATTCAATGCCTTCTTTGACAACGAGACGGTCTACAACAATATCGATGGAATGCTTTTTATTTTTCTCTAATACAATATCCTCATCCATTGTGCGTACCACACCATCAACGCGAGCACGGACAAAACCCTCTTTTCGAAGTTGTTCAAAGACAGATTTATGTTCCCCTTTTTTTCCTTGAATCATAGGTGCTAAGATTAAAATCTTAGTCCCTTCAGAAAAGCTCATTACATCATCTGTCATTTGTTGAATGGTTTGTTGTGTAATGGGTTTACCACACTCTGGACAATGAGCATGTCCAACACGGGCAAATAATAGACGTAAATAGTCGTAAATCTCCGTCACCGTACCAACTGTAGAACGAGGATTTCGACTTGTAGTCTTTTGGTCGATAGAAATGGCTGGAGATAAACCTTCAATATAATCTACATCAGGCTTATCCATTTGTCCCAAAAATTGACGCGCATAGGCCGACAGTGATTCTACATAACGCCGTTGGCCTTCTGCGTAAATCGTATCGAATGCAAGGGACGATTTACCAGATCCACTTAAACCAGTTAAGACAATAAACTTATCTCGCGGTAGTGAAATATCTATATTTTTAAGGTTATGCTGACGTGCACCTTTTACAATCAATTGATCTTTCATATATGTACCTTTTTACTTTTTGGTGATTGTTTCTTAGAATTTTTTCGCGGTTTTTTTAACTTACTGTCACCGACACTATGCATATCGGACCATTGTTGACGAAGTTCGCCCAATTGATCACGTAATTTGGCAGCCTTTTCAAATTCTAACTGTTTAGCAGCCGCCTTCATTTGACGGTCAAGCTCTTCAATCTTGTTATATAGTTCTTCTGCCGTAATCTCTGCTACCTTAGTAGCATCTGCATCTTGAGCATACGGTTCGTGGCCATGGTCCATACCAGCTGCAAAGGACTTCTTTTTCCCCTTCTTTGGTGAAAACCCTTTGCCATCGGTGACCATATCTTCTTCAATTTTAGTGAGCTCAATAAGCTCTTTCACATCTTTAGATACAGATTTTGGCGTAATATGATGTTCAATATTATATGCCTCTTGTACTGCACGACGACGATCTGTTTCGTCCATAGCGCGTTGCATAGAACCTGTTACACGGTCAGCATACATAATAACATGACCATTCACATTACGCGCTGCACGACCGATAGTTTGAATCATAGCTGTATCAGAGCGTAAGAAACCTTCCTTATCGGCATCTAAAATAGCCACCAAGGAAACCTCTGGCATATCGAGGCCTTCGCGGAGCAAGTTGATACCGACTAATACATCGAATACACCGGCCCGCAAATCACGAATGATTTCAGCCCGCTCGATGGTAACGATATCCGAGTGAAGGTAACGAACACGAACACCCATTTCCTTCAAGAATTCCGTTAAATCTTCAGCCATCTTCTTCGTCAATGTCGTAACGAGAACCCGTTCATTCTTAGCGGCGCGCTTATGAATCTCACCGAGTAAATCATCCATTTGCCCCTTAATAGGACGAATTTCAATGGATGGATCAAGTAGCCCTGTAGGACGAATGATTTGCTCTGCCACATTCGTTTCTACTTCCATTTCATACGGTCCTGGCGTTGCTGATACATACACGATTTGATTGATTCGTTCTACAAACTCATCAAATTTCAATGGTCGATTGTCAAGAGCTGATGGCAAACGGAAGCCATATTCGATAAGAGATTCTTTACGCGCTCTATCCCCATTGTACATGGCACGAACCTGAGGAATAGTTACATGCGATTCATCTACCATGATGAGGAAATCATCAGGAAAATAATCAATCAATGTATATGGTGCTTCCCCTGCTTTACGCTCCGACATATGGCGGGAATAGTTTTCGATGCCTGAGCAGTAGCCCATTTCTTGCATCATTTCTATATCATAACGGGTGCGCTGTTCAAGACGTTGCGCCTCAAGCAGACGATCTTCTGCTTTCAGTTTTGCCAACTGCTCATCAAGTTCTGCCTCAATGCGCTCTACCGCAATTTTCATTTTTTCTTTTGTTGTAACATAGTGAGATGCAGGATAGACCGCAACATGTTTGCGCTCTGCAATGACTTCTCCCGTTAATGCATCCACCTCAACAAGACGGTCGATTTCATCGCCGAATAGTTCCACCCGAATGGCTCTTTCACTATAGGCAGCAGGGAAAATTTCTATGGTGTCCCCTTGTACGCGGAATGTACCGCGAATAAAATTCATATCATTACGCGTATATTGGATATCTACGAGTTTAGACAGAATTTCATCACGAGATTTCGTCTGACCTAATCGCAAGGACAATACGAGATCAGAATAGTCCTCCGGATCACCTAAGCCATAAATACAGCTAACAGAAGCAACGATGATAACGTCTCGGCGCTCAAATAAACTCATAGTAGCACTATGGCGCAATTTATCGATTTCATCATTAATAGATGCATCCTTCTCGATGTACGTATCGCTAGAAGGGATATACGCTTCTGGTTGATAAAAATCGTAGTAAGATACAAAGTATTCTACCGCATTATTAGGGAAGAAACTTTTAAACTCGCTGCAAAGTTGAGCAGCCAATGTTTTATTATGGGCGATAATCAAGGTCGGTTTCTGAACCGCCTCGATGACCTTTGCCATGGTAAAGGTTTTTCCTGTACCAGTCGCACCTAATAGAACTTGAGCCCATTCGCCACGCTCAATCCCGTCTGTAAGAGATTGAATGGCTGTAGGTTGGTCCCCAGTAGGCGTAAAGGGCGCCTCCACTTTAAATGGTTGGCCCCCTTCATAGTTATAGCTATTATGTTTCATTACTGTTCATCCTGATGTTTACGGATAGCCTTGAGTTCTTCCTCTGACAAACGACGACCTGCATTTTCAGCTTGGTTCAATGTATCCTCACCTTCTAACACCTCGATGAGCATAGCAATGGAGAAGCGATCTAATGTAGGCGTGGTCTTTTGAATTTCATCGGCCATCATCCAATCTGATTCAGTATAGTTATTAATACGCTCTGTAATTTCTTCCCAGTTTGAAAGTAGTAATCTCGTAATAGGACGATATAATTCAATACCGAAATACTCGATTAAGCTAACGATTTTTTCCATGTTTTCTAGGCTTACATTACATTTATTTTTTTTATTTTCAGATTCTACATATTCAAGTAAGAATTCCCGGTTATATTTATTTGTCACCTTGAATCATTCCTTTATTAAATAGTGCATTGGCAAATTCTTTTGCATTAAATGGACGTAAATCATCCATGCCTTCACCAACGCCAATCCAACGTACAGGTACGCCTAGTTCTTCTTTAATAGAAATAACTACGCCACCTTTCGCAGTACCATCTAATTTAGTAACTACAATACCATTAACAGGTACGGCTTGACCAAATAATTTAGCTTGGCTTACCGCATTTTGACCTGTAGTGCCATCGAGAACGAGCAATGTTTGATGCGGAGCACCCTCTACATGATTGTTCGCTACGCGGCCCATTTTTTTAAGTTCTTCCATAAGATTTACTTTTGTATGAAGACGACCAGCCGTATCGACAATTACCATGTCTGCATTACGTGCCTTGGCGGCTTCCATCGCATCATATACAACGGCAGCAGGGTCCGCACCTTCCTTATGTTTTACGATAGGTACGCCTACGCGGTCAGCCCAGATGGATAATTGGTCCGCCGCCGCCGCACGGAATGTATCTCCAGCAGCGATGATAACCTTTTTACCTTCTTTAGTATAGTAGTTTGCCAATTTAGCAATAGTTGTAGTCTTACCTACACCATTAACACCAACAACCAGGATAACCTCTGGGTGGTGAAGTGTGATTTCATCCTCTTGGTCAACTAACATTTCTGTGATGCGGTCTTCCATGAATGGCATTACATCACCAGTATTGTTAATAACACCTTCTGTAACACCACGGCGGATTTCCTTCATCAAATACTCTGTAGTCTTAGGACCTAAATCGCTAGTGAGCATGACCGCTTCTAAATCATCAAGAAAATCATCATCGATTTCTGCATAACCAATGATTACTGTTTCTACATTTTTTACAAAGGACTTACGAGTTTTTTCTAAGCCCTCTTTAATTTTATTAAAGAATCCAAATGCCATTATGCTAGATCCTCCTTCACATCTTCAAATGAAACCGTTAACAATCGAGATACACCGCGCTCCACCATGGTAACCCCTTGTAATACTTCGGCAGCTTCCATCGTTTTCTTACGATGTGATACGACGATAAACTGTGTTTCCTTATTTACCCGATTCAAATAAGAACTAAATCGCTCTACATTTGCTTCATCCAAAGCAGCATCAACTTCGTCAAGCACACAGAATGGAGCCGGACGATAGTCGAGGAACGAGAACAATAAGGCAATAACTGTGAGTGCTCGTTCTCCACCAGATAGTAACGTCAATTGCTGACGCTTTTTCCCTGGTGGTTGGATGTAGAAATCAATACCACCAGTCAAGATATTTTCTGGGTCGGTAAGTACGATTTGAGCCGTACCACCACCAAATAATTGACTGAATACATGTTGGAACTGCTTACCTACCACCTCTAATACATCATAGAGTTGCGTGCTCATGGCCTTATCCATTTCAGCGATAACCGCTTGTAATTGTTCTTTTGCCGTATCGAGATCTGCTAATTGATTCGATAAGAAATCATACCGAGTTTTTGTCTCTTCGTATTCTTCAACAGCGTTAGGATTAACGGAGCCAAGTTCCGCAATTTCCGCCATTAAACGAGCTTGTTCCATTTTCCAATCATTCACAGAACCGGCAATATTTATATGCTGTGCATCTTCCAATGAATAGCCTAATTCATTCAAATCCTCTACAGCGCGATCACAATCCATACGATAACGCGTCAATTTACCTTCTGCTTCAACTAGACGATTTTGAACCACCTTATACCGCTGGTTGAGTCGGTCTTGTTCAGCTAAAATTGACTCAATCTCTTCCCGTGCACCAGCAGTCGATTGATACGCTTCATCGCGTAAAGCGCGAAGCTTTTCAACCTCTCCACGAATCGCTTCAAGAGACTCATTAGCAACTCGAATTTGTTCAGGAATCACAACAATCAAACGCTCTTCACTAGAATGTAATAACTCCATGAGAGGTTCTAAGCGAGATGCTATGGTTTCCAAGTTTTGCTTTCGTTGCTCTTGTTGTACCTTACGTTCTTCTATGGTGCTTTCTAAACGTTCACAAAGCAATCTAGAGGCTATAAAAGCTTCATATGCCTCTTGCTGTGCCTTTTGCAGCGTACTTAATCGTTCCATAATCGCCGATTGATCACCTTGTTGTTCAGGTGAATTATGTAACGCTGATAATTCCGATTCAGATTGTGAAAGCACATGTTTCGTTTGTCCCATGTCCACGTCAATTTGAACGATACGTTCCTCCTCATCATGAAGTACACGCTTCTTACGTTCTAATTGATTTTCAATGTTCTGAATCTTCGTTTGACTGGCCGAGAACAAAAGATTGGTGTGTTGATATTGTTCATCCACCACACTTCGCTCACATTGCGCTCGTTCAATATGATTTTCTTCATCCTTGATTTGTTGTTCAAGCTTGGCCGTACGCTCTTCTACAGAAGCTAATTCGGCCTCTAAACGAGCCGCCTCTTCACGACGACTTAACAAGGAACTGCGTTTTTTCTTCGTTGCACCACCAGTTAAGGAACCACCTGGTTGGAATTGTTCACCCGTCAATGTAACGATGCGTAACTGCTGATTATATTTCTTTTGTAACGCAATAGCCCGTTCCATTGTTTCTACAACTAATGTACGGCCCAACAAATATTGGAATATATGATTATAGGCAGCATCGAATTCAATACAGTCGACAGCTGTCCCAATGACACCATCTTCCGACAATGCAGGAGTATCATAAGGTCGCCCTTTCACAGAATCCATAGGCAAGAAGGTAACGCGACCCCCTTGAATTGATTTAAGGAATTGAACGCCTTCTGATGCGGCTTTAGCTGTCGTTGTCACAACATGGTTAACACTACCACCTAAGGCGATTTCGATAGCAACAGTAAATCGGTTATCTACGGTAAATAAATCACCTACCGCCCCTTTAATCGCTTCACGCCATGGGCCCTTACCGTTAAGGATGTTTTTAGTACCTTCTAAGTAACCTTCATGTTGTTCTGCCCATTGTGCTAATAATTCTAATCGCCCCTGTGCCTTTTGCACATCGCTACTCATGCGATTTAATGCTTTTCGAGCTTCTCGCAATCGTTCTGATGCAGACCGTTCTTCATCAACTAAGGACTTCCGTTTATTAGATAACTCATTAAATTGAGTTTCTAAAGATTCATGTTCAGATTTCGCTGCCGATAAATTGGATTGAACCTCTTTAATTTCCGCTTCTAATATTTCTACTTGAACAGCGGACTCAGATTTACGAGATTCTAAATTTCGCAATGTAGCCTTCGCTGTTTCAATACTAGCAACTAAATCTAATTGACGCTGTTGATAGGCTTGTCTGTCGCTTTCTAAGGACTTCCATGATGATTGTTCCGCCTCTAATTGAGCAATGGCCTTATTATAATTTTCCTCTAAAACTACGAATTGAGTACATTCAGATTCTAATTGAGCCGTTTCATCCTCAATAAGGCGATCTAAAATAAGCAATTGCTGCTCTTCACCCTTTTTAGACGCTTCTGCTTCGCTAATACGCAGAGAAGTATCTTCTACTTCGCGCTTAGTTGTACGCAACTGTTCTTCTAGTAGTGTTACAGTACCATTGATGCGTTCTTCTTCCCGTTGTTTTTCGCTAAACTGTGCTTCCCAAGATTTTAATTGTTCTTGATCCTTTGCATTTTCAGCTTGTAATGTATGACGTCGTGCATCGAGGGTAGATAATTGCGTTTGTAATTCAATTTCCTCATCCTTCAATGCAATATTGTCATTTTCTGCACGGGTTAATAATCGATCAGCCGTCTTATAATTGTGAAAGCCGATAACACCATCATATTCGCGTTTACTACGGCTTAATGCCATATATTTTTTCGTCGTTTCCGCTTTTTCTGCCAGAGGTCCTAATTGTTCCTCGATGGTCGCCATAATATCGCGAACGCGTTCCATATTCCGGTCTGTGCTCGCAATACGACGCAATGCATCCTCTTTATTAATTTTAAAACGAGAAATGCCTGCAACATCTTCAAATATAAGGCGACGTTCTTCTGGTTTACTATTAAGAATAGCATCGATACGATTTTGCCCAATGATAGCCATCGAATCTTTGCCAAGGCCTGTATCAGCTAATAACAAGTGAATATCCTTTAGACGGCAGGTCCGTTTATTGATGAGGAACTCACTTTCACCTGTCCGATAGATACGACGTGTAATAGCTACCTCTTGCATATCCACATCGAGTTGACCATCTGCATTATCAAATACAAGGGTAACCTCGGCAGCACTCATCGGTTTTCGTTTTTCTGTGCCAGAGAAAATGATATCCTCTGCACGTTGGCCCCGTAAATTACGCACATTGGATTCCCCTAGAACCCATTTCATAGCATCCGTAATATTACTTTTACCACTCCCGTTAGGACCAATAACGGCAGTCATCCCTGGGGAGAATTTTACAACTGTTTTATCAGCAAAGGATTTAAATCCTTTTAATTCTAGCCGCAGTAATTGCATGACTGCCTCCTTTCTTAGTATAACCCCATTAAATCATATCTTTAATTATACCACATATACCATGCCATCTATACTGCATTGTACTGTATCAATATCATTATTTTCTCGCCATGTGAAAGCTATATGTTCATATGCTCGTTCGAAATATGTAACATTGCGTTTTTTTAATCCCCTTACCTTAGACGTAAGACATCGTGGATAGGATATCGTAATGGTACGAATTGGATTTCTAAAATATTCTGTATGCTCATCGATACAATATGCTATGCGCTGCTTCCACTGCTCATTAGTCACTAGTTCTCCCATGGCAGGCTCATAAGGACCTGCCAATAGACTAGTACCTGTATCGAGTTCTTCAGTGCTTTGCAATCCAGTCCGAATAACAGTAATATGATGCGATTCAAACCAAGTCTTTAAAAATGCACAATACTGTAATGCTAATTCCAATGATAATGGCTCATATATACCTGACTTGTATTGTTCCGCCAATTCCGTATGATCTATGACGAGGACGGGATAAATACGTACAAAATCAGGCTGCAATGCAATTATTTCAACAGCTGTTTGTATTATCGTTTCCCATGAATCGCCTAAAAGCCCCGGCAACAGTTGTAGTCCTACGGTAAATCCAAACTTTCGTAATTGTTTAACAGCCAATTTTACATCATCAGAGGTATGACCTCGTTTAGCTAAGGATAGTACGGTATCATCCATAGATTGTACGCCGAGTTCTATGGTCTTCATACCAAATGAACGCAGTAATTCTAATTGTCCATCACTTACGGCATCAGGCCTTGTAGAACAACGAATACCATCTATAATACCCGCTTGTAGCGCTTCATTAGCAGGTGCTAATAATTGTTTTTGTAATTCTTGATCAATAGCGGAAAAGGAGCCTCCATAAAAACAAACCTCCCAATATTTATCCGCTCTAGACTCGCCTACATAATCTCTAATGGTCGATGTAATATATGCTGGAGTCAAATACCCTATGCCTGATACTTCTGTAATACGAGACTGATTACAAAATGTACACACATGAGGACACCCTACATGAGGGATAAAAAATGGAATCATGCCATATTTCATAAATATACCTCCTCTCTATTCCTATTTACAATTCTAATTACATACATTTCGATTTTAATGTTCTCATATTAATAGTTCCTATATAAAAAGCGCCTTGCGGCGCTTTTTATATAGCAGCCATTAACCGTTCTAATGTCAATTGTGCTGCATGTTGTTCTGCTATTTTTTTACTTTTACCAGTACCTGCCTCATAGGTAATCCCATCGATGGATACCTCCATCATAAAAGTCTTAGCATGATCAGGACCAGACTCACTGATAAGACTATACACTATATGTTTATCACCATCACGTTGTACAAATTCTTGTAACAGTGTCTTATAATCTTTACCACGCTTACCTTCTAATGCTTGTTTAAGATTAGGAGCTAACTGATGAAGAACAAAGTCCATTACTGTTTTATAGTCAGTCGTTATATATAACGCACCAATCAATGATTCAAATGTATCAGCTAATATGGATTTTCTATCACTACCACCAGAGGACTTTTCCCCATGGCCCAGTAATAAATAATCACCTAAATGCAATGTACGACTAACGGTAGCTAATGAATCTTCGCAAACTGTAGCCGCCTTAATCTTAGTCAAATTACCTTCAGACATATCGGGATATGTTGTAAACAAATATTCACCAATAATTAAATCCAATACAGCATCACCAAGAAACTCTAAGCGTTGATTATGATGAATATGCTTAGATTTATGTTCATTCGCATAAGATGTATGAGTAAAAGCACAATCTAAAATCGAGATATCAATATTCGGTATATGTAAACGACTAACAAGCTCATGAAGAGAATCTTCACGAGCTTGTGTCATTATAGTATTCTTATGCGATACGTGACGCCCCATTAGTCTTCATAACGGCGAACACAAAGTGTACCGTTATGACCACCAAAGCCAAAGGAGTTGGAAAGAGCTGCTGTAACATGTAAATCACGAGAACCTTCACGTACATAATCAAGGTCTAAACCTTCATCTGGATTATCACAGTTAATTGTTGGATGAACCTTACCTGTTTCAATTGCCATTGCCATTACAATTGTTTCAATCGCACCAGCAGCGCCCAACAAGTGACCGGTCATAGATTTTGTAGAGTTAACAGCGATATCTTTTGCATGGTCGCCGAATAATTCTTTAATAGCCAATGTTTCGTTTTTATCATTCAAGCCTGTAGATGTACCGTGAGCATTGATGTAGTTAATTTCTTTAGGATCAATACCTGCATCTTTAATTGCTAATTCCATACATTTACGAGCTTGTACACCACCAGGAGCTGGAGCTGTAATATGATAAGCATCGCCATTAGTGCCATAACCTACTACTTCTGCGTAGATATGAGCACCACGAGCTTTAGCGTGTTCTAATTCTTCAAGTACAACGATACCTGCACCTTCCCCCATTACGAAACCATCACGGTCCTTATCAAATGGACGAGATGCTTTTGTAGGCTCATCATTGCGTGTAGACATAGCTTTCATAGCCGCGAAGCCGGCTACAGCAGCAGGGGAAACAGCAGCTTCAGTACCACCTGCAAACATGATGTCTGCATCACCACGTTGAATAATGCGGAATGCATCACCAATTGCATTAGTACCAGAAGTACAAGCTGTCACGTCTGTAATAACAGGACCTTTCAAGCCTAGGCGAATGGATACACGTGCAGAAGACATATTTGCAATCATCATAGGAACTGCAAATGGGCTAACACGACCAGGACCTTTTTCAAATAATGTTGTATATACATCATGGATAGAATCAATACCGCCAATACCAGTACCAACTACTGTACCACAACGGTCCAAATCTTCTTCATCAAGTGCTAATTTTGCATCATCAGCTGCCAAAACAGCTGCACCAATTGCAAATTCAACGGAACGGTCCATACGGCGAGCTTCTTTTTTATCTACGCCATATTGAGTAATATCAAAATCTTTTACTTCACCTGCAATGCGTGTTGCATAGTCAGATGCATCAAAGCGTGTAATTGGGCCAATACCAGATTTACCCGCTAACAACGCATTGTAGAAATTCTCTTTACCGATACCTACCGGAGTAATCGCTCCTAAGCCAGTAATTACTACACGTTTTTCCAATTATTCCACCTCTTATAGCTATATAGCCCCTTTAATTAATCGATTTCTGCTACTTGTTGTTTTAACTGTGCAAAAATATCTTTAACTGGCATAATCTTATCGACTTTTCGCATATTATTGCCAGAGAATACTAACCCCGTTTCCACATCACCTTGTTGCGCTCTAGATAAAGCACGGATAATACAGAATTTATGGGAACAATGTTTTAAACAATTGTCACATACTGTTGGTGGCGCTACAGTGCCATCAAGAACAGATTCAGCAAATTTATTTTTAATAGCTTGGCCTGGTAAACCTACTGGACTTTGAATCAATACAATATCCTCAGGATTTGTAGCACGCACATACATTTTTTTCAATTCATCAGATGCATTACATTCATCAGAAGCAGCAAAGCGACTGCCCATTTGAACGCCATTAGCACCCAATTTAAACATATCCACGATATCTTTACCATCTAAAACACCACCAGCTGCAATAACTGGAATATTTTTAACGGCTGCTACAACTTCTGGTACGATTTCACGAGCAGAACGATCCGTTCCCAAGTGACCACCAGCTTCGCTACCTTCTACGATAACTGCAGCGGCACCTAAACCTTCAGAAATGCGCGCTAATTTTGCAGAAGAAACAATAGGTACGATTGGAGTACCAGACTCTTTACCCATTGCGAACATATCTCTTGAAAAACCGGCACCTGCCACTACAAGATCAATGCCCTCTTCGATGGCAGTTTTTACAAGACCCGCAAATTGCGTTGCTGCTACCATCGCATTTATACCAATAATACCCGTAGGTGATAATTTTCTAGCTAATTGTATTTCATATCTTAATTCATCAAAAGGCAATCCAGATGCTGCAATAAGGCCAATACCACCTTCATTTGCAACGGCTGCTGCCAACCGAGCTGTAGACAATCTAATCGCCATACCACCTTGAATAATAGGTACTTTGGCCACTAGATTCCCAATGCGAAGTTCAGGGAGCTTCACTATCAATTCCTCCTGTAAACAATACCGATTAGGGGAGCCACTCGGCCCCCCGCACGGCTGAATTGTCAGCTATACAGCTTATTTAGCAGAATCAATATATTCTACTGTATCCTTAACGGTTTTGATTTTTTCTGCAACGTCGTCAGGGATTTCAACATTGAATTCTTCTTCAAATGCCATGATCAATTCAACGATATCCAAGGAGTCAGCGCCTAAGTCGTCGATGAATGTAGAATCAATGGTAACTTCAGCTTCATCAACGCCTAATTGTTCCACAACGATTGCTTTAACTTTATCGAAAGTGCTCATTAGTGGTTCACCTCCTTTCAAATGAGATTTATATATAGTCTAATTTTGTAACTACATTACCATGCCGCCATCTACATTGATGACTTGACCTGTAATATAGCTAGCAAAATCACTAGCAAGGAATGTTGTTACGGCAGCCACTTCTTCAGCTTTAGCCATACGGCCCAACGGAATTTGTGTTACCATAGCTTCTTTCACCTTTTCAGGCAATACATCTGTCATATCAGTATTGATAAAACCAGGTGCGATTGCATTAACTGTGATACCACGGCTAGCTAACTCTTTTGCACAAGATTTAGTAAAACCGATTACACCAGCTTTAGAAGCCGCATAGTTAGCTTGACCAGCATTACCCATCAAACCCACAACAGAAGTCATGTTAATAATATGACCAGCACGTTGTTTCATCATGATTTTGGATACTGCTTTTGTTACCAAATATACACCTTTAAGGTTGATATCGATAACGGCATCAAAGTCTTCGTCTTTCATACGCATAAGCAAACCATCACGAGTGATACCTGCATTATTTACTAAAATATCGATGTGACCAAATGTTTTATGCGTTTCTTCAACCATTGCTGCTACTTCTTCAGCATTTGCAACATTGGCTTTAATTTTAATCGCTTTGCGACCCAATGCTAAGATAGCGTCTACTGTTTCTTGAGCAGCAGCTTCACTGCCACTATAGTTAACAGCAACATCAGCACCAGATTGTGCAAGTTGAATAGCAACGGCGCGACCGATACCACGAGAGGCGCCAGTTACGAGAGCTACTTTACCCTCTAAGTGCATTTTATCGAACCCCCTTTAAAAATTCAAGCGTTTTCTCTAAGGATGGAATGTCTTCTACATTAGCTAATTCCATTTCTTTATTAATCTTTTTAGTGAAACCTGTTAATACTTTGCCAGGACCAACTTCTACAAAGCGAGTTACACCGAAGTTAACCATTTCTGCAACACAATCTTCCCACAATACAGGATTAGCTGCTTGTGTTACTAAAGATTCTTTAATGTCACTAGCATTTGTCAAAATTTTGCCAGTTACATTAGCTACTACTGGAATCTTAGCATCGTTAACTTGGATCTTATCTAATTCTTCTTTTAAACGAAGCGCTGCAGGTTCCATAAGACGACTATGGAATGGAGCACTTACAGGAAGCATTACTGCACGTTTTGCACCGGCTTCTTTCATTTTTTCAGCTGCTGTTTCTACGGCAGCTGTTTCACCAGCGATTACGATTTGACCAGGGCAGTTAAAGTTTACAGCTTGTACAGAACCAACTGTATCATTAACTTGTTGGCAAATTTCAACAACTTGTTCTCTTGGCAATGCTAGAATAGCCGCCATAGCACCCTTGCCCAATGGTACAGCTTCTTGCATATATTCACCACGTTTATGAACTACATACACAGCATCCTTAAAATCAAGAACACCGGCAGCGACTAACGCACTATATTCACCTAAGCTATGACCACCTACGATATCTGGTGTAAAGCCTTGTTCTTTCAACACTTCATAGCAAGCTACGGAAGCAGTTAAAATAGCTGGTTGTGTATTAGCAGTCTTAACCAATTCTGTATCAGGTCCTTCGAAGCATAATTTAGAAATAGAATATCCCAATGCTTCATCAGCTTCTTCAAAACGTTGTTTAACGATTGGGTATGCATTATACAAATCTTGTAACATGCCTACCTTTTGAGATCCTTGACCTGGAAATACGAATGCAGTTTTCATAGGATGGCCTCCTTATTTGCCAAAAGTTTGTAGATTTTTAATCACTGTTTCAGCTTCTGTCATAATGTCTGTAATGATTTCTTTACAAGGTTTCACATCGTGTAACATACCTGCGATTTGACCAATCATAACGGAGCCTTCTTTTACATCACCTTCAATAGCAGCTTTACGAAGTGTACCTGCGCCAAGATTTTCTAATTCTTCCTTGGAACCACCACTAAATTCAAGATTTTTATATTTATGTGCTAATTGATTCTCGATAATTCGAACTGGATGACCTGTTGTAAGACCAGTCATAACAGTAGAACGATCTTTTGCTTTCAATACAGCGTTTTTATAGTTTTCATGAGCAATACATTCTTCAGATAGGACAAAACGTGTACCCATTTGAACTGCATGAGCACCTAGTGCAAACGCAGCTGCTACGCCACGGCCATCTGCAATACCACCAGCAGCAATAACTGGAACATCGACAGCATCTACAACTTGTGGTAACAATGCCATTGTTGTAATATCCCCAACATGGCCACCTGATTCAGTACCTTCTGCAATAATCGCATCAATACCACCACGAAGTAAACGTTTCGCTAAAAGAACGGATGCAACTACAGGAATAACCTTTGTGCCAATTTCTTTCAAAGCTGGGATATATACACCAGGATTACCCGCACCAGTTGTAATAACAGGAACTCGTTCTTCAACAACAACTTCCATAACTTCTTTTACAAAAGGAGACATCAACATAATATTACAACCAAATGGTTTATTAGTACGTTCTTTAACTTTGTGAATTTCGTTGCGGAAAATATCAGGAGGCATATGTCCTGCACCAATTATGCCAAGACCACCTGCTTCAGATACTGCAGACGCAAGTTCAGCCGTTCCTAACCAAGCCATACCACCTTGAAAGATAGGATACTCAATCTGTAACAAATCACAAATATCAGTCTTAATCATCTTGATGTTTCCTCCTTAATACCATTTCAAGACGAGGCTAGCCCAGGTAAGGCCAGCACCAAATCCTGCAAGTGCTACATTATCACCGCGTTTTAAGCAACCTTCACGATTTGCTTCATCCAACGCAATGGCCACTGATGCAGCGGATGTATTACCATACTTATGTAAATTTACAAATACCTTTTCTTTTGGCATATGTAAACGTTTAGCGGCTGAATCAATAATACGAATATTAGCTTGATGCGGGATAAAATAATCTAACTCATCTAAATTCATATTAGCTCGTTCTAGAGATTTTAATGCCGTTTTTCCCATTGTTTTAACAGCAAATTTATATACTTCTGGACCATCCATATGAATGAAAGTCAAGCCTTCTTCTATGCGTTGATCATTAGCTACAACAGCTGTCCCACCAGCTGGTATACACAATGCAGAGCCGCCAGTGCCATCAGCACCTAAGTCCACACCCTTAATACCATAACCCTCTGGAACTTCAGAAACTACGGCAGCACCGGCACCATCACCAAATAGAATACAAGTACCACGATCGTTCCAATTAACGCGACGAGACAAAATTTCTGCGCCTACAACGAGAACATTTTTAAATAATCCAGAAGCGATATAGCTTTGAGCAGTTATCAACCCATACACAAATCCGGAGCATGCAGCTTGTAAATCATAAGCTGCTGCATTTTTCGCACCAAGATTTGCTTGCAATATACATGCGGCAGAAGGAATCACCATATCTGGTGTCAATGTAGCAAAGATAATCATATCGATATCTTCTACATCGAGCTTAGCCATTTGAAGTGCTTTTTTTGCAGCTTCAGTTGCCATATAGGATGTATTCATACCTTCTGGTGCAATGCGTCTTTCTTCAATGCCTGTACGTTCTCTGATCCATTGGTCACTTGTATCGACCATTTTCTCTAAATCAAAGTTAGTCACCACATTATCAGGAAGGAAGCTACCTGTACCAATAATACCGACAGGTTTATTCATCATACTCATATTTTACGGCTCCTTCAATTTCCATTGTTTCTCGAATATGTTCAATTATTTTGCGTTCTACTAAATCGGCTGCAATGGTAATAGCAGTCTTAATTTCTTTAGCCTTTGAACTGCCATGAGCAATCATAAACACACCATTTACACCAAGTAATGGAGCACCACCATTTTCAGTGTGGTCCACCTTCTTGGCCATTGGTTTCAACGCTGGTTTGATAAGCAATGCCCCAATTTTAGCTAATATTCCGCCATTCATGATGCTGTCTTTAATGAGCTGTGTCAAACCAGTTACAAGACCTTCTGCAAATTTAAGAATTACATTGCCTACAAAACCATCGCAAACGACAACGTCTACGGTTCCTTTCGGAATATCGCGGCCTTCTACATTTCCTTTAAAATTGATGGTTTTCATATTTTCCAAGATAGGATATGTAGCAAGCACAACTTCATTACCTTTAGTTGCTTCTTCACCGATATTTAAAAGACCTACCGTAGGATTTTCTTTGCCAAGTAAAAGTTTCGCATACTCAGCCCCCATCAATGCACCTTGTACAAGATGTTTTGGTTTACTATTTGAATTCGCACCGGAATCCAACATAACAGTAATACCATTTACAGTCGGCATTGGCGTAGCAATAACAGGTCTATCAATGCCCTTGATACGTCCTAGTCCGAACAATGCGGCTGCTACAGCAGCACCTGTACTACCTGGTGCAATAACAGCTTCACATTCTTTACTTCTAACTAAAGATGTAGCCACCACAACAGATGCATCCTTTTTCTTGCGCAATGCTTGACCAGGATGCTCATCCATTCCGATTACTTGACTCGCATGATACACAGAAATGCGAGGATTATTTGTTTCATTATTGTCTTCTAAAATTTTGAATATTTGAGTTTTATCGCCTACGAGAACAACATCAATATGTTCCGTTTCTCGCACTGCTTCCAAGGCGCCTAAGACGATTTCCAAGGGAGCAAAATCACCACCCATGGCGTCAATTGCAATTTTCATATACTACACCCGATTCTCCACAGACTCCATGATAAATTTAGCTCTAAATACTTCTTTTATTTTATCTCTAATTATAACCCAAATAAAGTATTTATCTCCACGACGACGAACAATTTCTGCTTTCGCCACCAAATTAGTACCAGACTCTACTGGATTTTTATATTTAATATTCCCCACCTCTGCAGAGCAAAGGGTTGAACCCATAACTAGCTTGGCCAAGGAATTTGCTTGAGCATACAAATACTGTGGATCAATATAACCAAAACGATCTTCCATGTCTGGCGTCGTATGTAACATGGATAAAGCTTGTTTTCCTTCCGTTACATCGATGAGTTCGCCTACAATTTCATGCTGTATTGGTTCCGGTTGCTCATCCTGAGCATGTTCGGTAGCCATCGCTTTAATACGCTCACGCAATTCAGGAATTCCCAATTCTAATCGATCGAGTCGAATTGTAGGTACACTGACACCAAAGTGCGATGCCAACTCTTCATCAGTAAGAAAAGGCGTAATATTCAGTTTTTCTGTTAACTGTTTCTGTCTTTCTTGCTTCTTCAACCTACTCATGGGACCACCTTTTATGACCTAGTATTAATATTACATCTTAAGTATATATAATAATTCCCATATTGGCAAGGTTTTTCGCATATATAGTGATATATTTTATGGTAATATACTAAATATTGTCCTTATTTTAAAATTAATTAATACTTTATAGGAGATATTAATATAAAGCATATATCAATCAACAACTATCCATTTTTGGGCAGTAAAAAACACCTACACAAATGTGTAGGTGTTTTACACGCTCAATTAGGCTTTTGCAACTACTTGTTCACCTTTATAGTGACCACATGTAGGGCAAACACGATGAGGCATCATAGGTTCGTGGCATTGTGGACATGCTACATAACCAGGAGCTTCTAATTTCCAGTTTGCACGACGACGATCGCGACGGCATTTGGATAATCTACGCTTAGGTACTGCCATTATCTGCACCTCCTTAGTACAATCATTAGGATAGTCTATCATCTTTCTCATCAAACAAAGCACGTAACTCTGCGAATCGAGGATCCACCACAAAGGATTCACAAGAACAAGGTGAAACATTCAAATTTGCTCCGCAATGAACGCACAATCCTTTGCAATCATCCTGACATAACACTTGAGAGGGCTCATTGATGATTAATGTATCCCGAATCAGTTCGGTTAAGTCAATTTCCTCTCCGTTAAAAGGAATCACATCTTCATCGGCATCTCGAGAATCACTAAAGATTTCCTCGAAGGAATCGTTACGCTCATGTTCCGTAGTCGTTAAACAACGAGAACATTCGTAATCACCTTTAGAATTAATCGAACCTTGAACGATGTAGTTTTGACCATCAAACCAAAACTCACCACTAATAGTTATATCATGACGGCTCCAAGGAAAAGCAACTACGTCACTACCAAGTTCTTCACTCGGCATCGTATAGCTATAAGGAAATTTCTTTCCTATATGTTCTTTTGCTTGCTCTACTTGCAGTTTCATAATCTTACCTCGACTTATAATATTATAAACATGACAGTGTGCTTTGTCAAATAAAAAAGGCTATCTCAATATTGCTTAAGATAGCCTTTCTAATGTATCAATTACATTTTTTCGAATTGATCTTTGCCAACGCCACAGATAGGGCAAACATAATCAGCTGGTTGATCTTCGAATTTAACGCCTTCTACAGCTTCGTCATAAACCCAACCGCATACTACGCATACGTATTTTTCCATGTCTATTTCCTCCTTCACTTGAGATTATATTAATGTGTTCATATCGTTAAGATACTTTATCTGTAATATAGTATAGCAAAGACATCGAAACTTTTCAATACTCATTTTCCATTTTTCTACTAAATTTTCAATATCCTCCGAAAGCTGACTATTATTACTTTCATACGTAATTTTATAATGAAATCTATTATCAATTAGATTTTTATGATATACTATTTACTAGAAATATATAGTGGTATACTAAATATTCGCCACATAAGTAGATTTTATTATCTTATATATAACTATATTATAGGAGGATTCATGAGAACAAAACTGACTGAATTACTAAATATCGAATACCCTATCATCCAAGGTGCTATGGCATGGGTTTCTGAGGCTACATTAGTTGCAGCTGTAGCTAACGCTGGTGCTACAGGTGTTATCGCCTTAGGCGGTCGCGATGCAGAATGGACTCGTAATGAGATTCGCGCATGCAAAGAACTAACAGATAAACCTTTTGGTGTAAATTTAATGCTTATGGCCCCAAATAAAGATGAATTAGTAGATGTTATCATCGCAGAAAAACCTTCATTTGTAACACTTGGCGCTGGCAACCCTACCCCATATATTAAGCCATTCCAAGAAGCGGGTATCAAGGTTATTCCTGTTGTACCTTCCTTGAAATTAGCAAAACGCATTCAAGATGCTGGTGCCGATGCTATCGTCGTAGAAGGTATGGAGGCTGGTGGTCACATCGGTTCTCAAACGACAATGTCTTTGATGGAAAACATTCTACCAGAAATCACTATTCCTGTTGTTGTGGCTGGTTCCATCGTTGATGGTCGTGGTTTGGCAGCAGCTTTATTGATGGGTGCTGAAGGTGTACAAATGGGCTCCCGTTTCTTACTTGCCGAAGAATGTAAAGCTCATCAAAATATGAAAGAAGCAATTATCAAAGCCACAGATACAGACTCCGTTGTAACAGGTCTCCTCTCCGGTCACGGTGGTGTACGTAGCTTGCGCAGTGATTTTACAGACCGTTATATTGCAGCAGAAACTGATGGCGTTACAACAAAAGAAGAACGCAGCAAAATGTCCCAAGGTACAAATAAATTAGCTGCTATCGATGGCGACGTTGTCAATGGTGCTGTACAAGTAGGCCAAGCGCTTAATAGACTTAATGAAATTGAACCAGCTCAAACTATTGTACACTCTGTTATTAATGAAGCTATTATGGCAATCCGTAAAGCACAACGCTTTATCGAAGTAATTTAATAGGAGGTCCTATGTTACCTTATCATGGAAAGTATCCAAAATTAGATCCAAAATCTTGTGTTATGCCTGGTGCTGAACTAGCCGGCGATGTAGAGTTGAAAGAATTTGCCTCTATCTGGCAAAACTGTGCACTTCGTGGCGATGTTAATAAAATTATAGTAGGTCGTTATTCCAACGTACAAGATAACTCTGTGCTTCACGTCGATGATGATGAGGCTTGTATACTTGGCGACTATGTAACTATAGGTCATGGCGCCATTGTTCATGCGTCTACCATCGAGGATAATGTACTCGTTGGCATGGGGGCTATCGTACTAAGTGGTTGTCATATCGGTACTGGCTCTATCATTGCAGCCGGTGCAGTGGTAAAAGAAAACACTACAATCCCTCCCTATTCTTTAGTCGTTGGTATTCCTGCACGCATCGTACGTACTGATGAATCCCAAGTTGAAAGAATCCACAATCAAGCATTAAAATATAAACACCTTTGGACTGTAGAATATGGTATGCTACCAGATTGTGGTGGCGAAGAATACGACAAAAACGCCAAAATTGTATAACTACAATGTAAAAAATAAGGTTTTCTATAAATAAAGCCTTCACACGTAAAATAGCGACTAGTTGATTATATGGTATCAACTAGTCGCTATTTCTTTATCATCAGAACATCGTCCGATATAGTATACAGTTTTGTTTTATAATTGGAATCTTGCTTTTACAATCTGCTGAGTTATCAATGCGGAGCCCATAGCTAACGCCATTGGGAAGCATATTTCCACGGAAAATCGTGAAAGTTCTAACATGAACACACAGGATGTAAGTGGCATCTTTTGTGCCAATCCCAAGAAAATTACGGCCCCTATAAATGCAGCAAAGCCAAGGTGTACAGGGCTGACCATAATACTCCACAAGGCTGCAAAGGCTAATGCCAATGTACTACCTAGCATCATGGATGGCGTAATTCGACCACCATAAGCACCAGCCATTAAGGCAAGTAACACGGCAATCCATTTAGTAGCTAATAAACCTAATGCATAATCCCATCCTACTAAATCTGTAAAGGTCAACTGATTACCAGCTTTACCATTACCGAGGATTTCTGGAAAATACATGGCCATTACCCCAATAACAGCAAATGATAAAAAAGCTATGACAATCATTTTAGGGCTTTTTCTATCAAACTTAGGTAATAAGGATTGTGTTTTATCAAATAAAACAACGCCAATAGCAATGACAGCGCCAAGGACGATAGCAAATTCTTGATAGCTACCATATAAAGGTGGTTGTGGCATCGTATACTGAACAAGATCTCCTATCCCTGCCTGACGAACGACCAATGTAGCTAGTCCACACGATAAAAGGGCTGCACTCATGGCTCGAACATTCCATGTGATAAGTAATGTCTCTAGCGTAAAAATAGCAGCTGATAAAGGAGAATTATATACGGCAGCTAAGCCTGCACCAGCAGCACAAGCAATAATAAGTGACTTGTCCTCAGGGCGCATATCAACATAGCGCAATAATCCAGACATGATACCAGCACTAGCTTCGCGAGGTGCTACTTCTCGACCAAGTGGAGAACCCATGCCGACCGTGATAATTTGCAATGTAGCATGAATAAATGTGGTCAACGGAGGCATTTCTTTTGTAGAATCCTGAACAGCTTTTTTTATATCTACCAGTGGGTCTCCATAACGATGGATAAGAACCCAACCTACACCGCCAACAAGACCACAGGCCAGTAATGCTAACAATCGATGTTCAGGCGATACACGTGCCACGGCTTGACCAAACGTCAAGCCATCGGATGTCGAATAGGCATACATAAAATGTTGAATATAGTGCATTAAATGAGTATAAAAGGAACCGATTAATCCTGCCACTAATCCGACGATTATAATCAATCCTAACAATCGTTTATCTAACATAATCTTTATTTTACTCCATAGCTAGTATGACTTCACCTTGTGTCAACGAAGATTGTACATCAATAATTCGTTGATTAGAGGATCCTCTAAATCGTAAGGATGGATCTTTTAACTCATCTACAAATCGACCATCAACAAGGATATCGATTTGTTCCACTAAGCTACGGCGCGATGGATCAGATATAATATCATCCCAAACATATCCAGAGTAAGCCCAAATAGGTTTTTCAGGCGCTGCTTCACGCACTGCTTTCACTATAGCTAGCATACCATCTACATTTTGAAATGGTTCACCGCCTAACAAGGTGAGGCCAGCACAATTAGGATCTTTTACATAAGACACAACTAGCTGTGTTTCTTTATCAGTCCATTCTTGACCAGCATTAAAATCTTGATATTCTTCATTAAAACAATTATAACAGCAATGGGTGCAACCAGTTACAAATATAGATGTGCGTATACCTTCCCCATTGGCGATATCATATTGTCGGATCTGTCCATATCTCATAATAACCCCCATATTTGCCTATGATCAACTTTGACCAAATTAAACATATAGATATATTTCAATTTATCATGTATATAGTAAAAGCTGTGCCAATGGCACAGCTTTTAACATGTTTCGATTAATAAAATTAAATATGCATTACACGATCTTTAATTTCTTTTGTGCGACCTTCGTTCCAGAAGTTTTCACCAAGGTATCCACACGTACGGCGGATAACTGTTAATTTATCGCGGTTTGTATTATGACAACGAGGGCATTCCCATTGATTGTCATCATTAACCTTGATTTCACCATCAAATCCACATTCATGACAATAGTCAGATTTTGTATTGAACTCTGCATAGGAAATATTGTCGTAAATATATTTAATCATCGTCAATACTGCAGGAATATTGTTGGTCATATTCGGAATTTCCGCATAGGAAATGCAACCGCCAGTTGATTTCTTTTGGAATTCAGATTCAAAGGCAAATTTATCAAATACGTTAATTTCTTCACGAACGCTTACATGATAACTATTCGTATAGTAACCTTTGTCTGTTACATCTTCGATGATACCAAAACGTGCACGATCCAATGATGAGAAACGATTTGTTAAGCTTTCAGCAGGCGTACCATAAAGGCCAAAGCCTAGATTATGTTTTTCACGCCATTCATTAATAGCTTGGTTCAAACGATCCATAATTTTCATAGCAAAAACACGACCATGTTCACCTGTATTAGATTCGCCAGTAATCAAGCGACATGCTTCATAAATGCCGATATAACCAAGGGAAATCGTCGCATAGCCACCAGTCAAAAATGGAGCAATCTTTTCACCTTTTTTAAGTCGCGCAATAGCACCATGTTGCCAGTGAATTGGGGATACATCACTTACTACATCTTTCAATAGATTGTAACGTAACATTAATGCTTTTTCAGCTAACTCAAGGCGTTTATCCAAGATTTCAAAATACTTTTCTTCACTACCGCGTGCTAAAATACCAATTTGTGGCAAATTCAAACTTACTACACCCATGTTGAAACGGCCATCAAATTTATAATTGCCTTCTGCATCCTTCCAAGGAGATAAGAAGGAACGACATCCCATAGGGCTGAATACATTGCCTTCGTAATTTTCCTTCATCTTCTTTGCAGAAATATAATCAGGATACATGCGTTTAGCCGTACATTGAGCAGCTAATTCTGTTAAATAATAATATGGGCTATCCGGATGAACATTGTGTTCGTCTAATACATAAATCAATTTAGGGAATGCTGGTGTAATGTATACATCGGCTTCATTTTTTACACCCTTAATACGTTGACGTAAAATCTCTTCCGTAATTAATGCCGCTTCCTTAGCGTATTCATAATCCGGTTGGAAATACATAAACAATGTAACGAATGGGGATTGGCCATTTGTAGTCATCAATGTATTGATTTGGTATTGAATGGTTTGAATGCCGTCCTTTACCTCTTTACGCGTGCGTTTCCAAGCAATTTCACGAGCCTTTTCCATATTTGGTTCCATGCCGTAAATCTCAACTTGTTCTTCAATTACATTATTGAGGATTTTTTCATAAGATTTACGTACGAATGGTGCCAAAATACGGTCAATACCATTAATACTTTGACCACCATATTGACCAGATGCAACTTGTGCAATTATTTGAGTTGTTACAGTACATGCTACTTGGAATGATTTTGGCGTGTCAATGCGCTTACCGTTGATAACTGTACCATTTGTCAACATATCTTCTAAGTTGATTAAGCAACAGTTAAACATCGGTTGGATGATATAGTCCATATCGTGGAAATGGATAGCACCGCTATCATGTGCTTCTAGTATATCTGTAGGAATCAACTTACGACGCGCAATATCCTTGGACACTTCACCAGCAATTAAATCGCGTTGTGTAGATACAATAGCAGCATCTTTATTAGAATTTTCATCAAGAACACTAACATTACTACGATCCAACAAACCGATAACATCTTCGTCAGTCGTGTTTTGGCGACGTTTGAAAGCTTGTACCGCTTTATAACCTTCATAAGCACGAGCTGTTGCAGGATTATGATACTCAATCAACTTATAGTATACTTGATCTTCTATAGCATAGATTGTCATATCCTTTTGAAGTTTTATAGCATATGCTTCAATTTCGTCAGCAATGCGTTCAGCTAAGCCAGATTCATATAACCCCGTACTACTATGTTCTGCCTTTTCAATAGCTACTGCAATTTTATGTTTATCGAAAGGTACCTTTGTACCATCCCGTTTAATGACCTGCAACATCTCGGAACCTCCCCGTTTCCCATACTCCGAATTAATTAATGTCATTACATATAAAAAAGTATGGAAAAAACCATACTCAATCTATATTATTTACTACGAAAAATACAAAATTCAATAGATTATTTCGTATTTCTAACTGCTTTCATAGTATACTATATATAGTGTTTTATTGCAATAAAAAATACAATATCATGTAAAAAAGAGTCTTTTTGCTATACTTAAACGGCATAACAAAAAAACTCTTTTTTTTATAAAGCGATTGATAGAAGTCGAGTCCAGAAATTAGGCCGTTTTCCTGCCCAATGATCCGGTACCGTAGGATAAAATACTCTATCCGCTAATAAATCGCGTTCATTTAATCGGACGTCACTAAGTAAATCTTTCTTATATTCAACATCTAGTTTAGAAATTACATCTACATAGCTACCATATTGATTGTTCATCACATCATAACCAGTACCAAAGAAGTGTATTAGACCATTCGTATATAATTCAATAGCTTTCGTATAATGCTCAGAATGATGTGTAAAAGACATAATATTACATTCAAATAAAATACCCTTATCAACCCATTCCAATAGTTGTTCAGGTTTATTAAAGAAAAGGTCATTACGTTCCACTTCACTTATGATAGGCGTGATGCCTAAGTCACATAAAGTCTGTAACCACGCATCTACATGATATAACTTACAATCTTGTGGAATAGTAACTAACATAAAATGACTATTACCTAATACAAGTGATTCTTTATGATTGCGTATATAGTCAATCATACCATCACCTAACTCAACAACGGCACCATTATGTAATGTAACCGGTATCGCTTGTTCAGATACTACTTGTGTTAAATTTTCTACCTGCTCCACTACTGACTCAACAACGGTCTGTACATTTAGCTCATTAACCTTAGGTGTACAAAAAATATCTGTAATACCAGAACGGACTAAATCTTTAACCATTTGCACAGATTCAGCCATGGATTGAGGTCCCTTTCCATCTGCCATAGCTGGCAAAATATATGTATGTAAATCTAAAATGCGTTTCATCTTCTTCCCCATTCTCATCTTTATATCGCCCCTTACCTCGATATAAATCTCTTAAATATAATCTCTTTAATTGCTTAAATTCATTTTGTATTCATATTATACCAATGAATCTATGTCTTGAAAAGTACCTATACCTAAACTTTTGATAATATTTGATTGCTTAAAATTAAAGATTATTTAATAATTTCATTTTGTTTTCACAAAAAAACAAGGCTCCTATAAATAACTCATAGAAGCCTTGTATATTTAATTAAAATCCATCTATTAACTATGCCGTATTCTTCGATAAATAGACAGTATAACTTGTACGACAGCAACACCAATGATGACGCCGGCTGTATCGATTGCTACATCGCGAATCGATGCATGTCTACCAATACTTGCAAGTTGCAAGCATTCATCCATAACGGCAATAACTAATCCTATAATAATCACTTTAAGCCCTGCATATTCACGATTAAATTGATGCAATGCTACATACAAACATCCACCAAGTACAGCAAACTCGAACACATGCGCCATCTTGCGGACAATGCGATTTAACGACCACATGTCACCGGTAAGGCCCAGCTTATACAGAATCGGACTTAACCATTGTGTCATCTTGAGACTCAAACCATCTGAAGAAATATCATTTTGTAGCGAATTATCCCAGATAAAAAGGATAACGAGAACAACTAAAGTAAAGCTTATCCAATGTTTCTTTAACATCTACTATCACCGCCACTAATCTCGGTCAAAAATATCTCTAGTATAAACTTTATCTTTTACATCGGCTAATGATTCATCCCAACGATTGGCTACAATCACATCACTAACACGTTTAAAATCATCAAAGTTTCTAATGACTGGTGAGTGGAAAAAATCATCCGCCTCTAGTGTTGGTTCATACACAACAACGGCAATCCCCTTTGCTTTAATACGTTTCATGATACCTTGTACAGCAGAAGCTCTAAAATTATCGGAATTTGTTTTCATTGTCAATCGGTAAATACCAACAATCTTAGGGTCTTTTCCGATGATGGCATCTGCAATGTGATCTTTTCTTGTCCGATTTGCATCAACAATGGCAGATATTAGGTTCTGTGGTACATCATTGTAATTGGCAAGTAATTGCTTTGTATCCTTTGGCAAGCAGTAACCGCCATATCCAAAGGAAGGATTATTATAGAAATCCCCAATACGAGGATCTAAACATACGCCATGAATAATCTCACTCGTATTTAATCCACGCACCTCTGCATAGGAATCTAGTTCATTAAAGTAAGCTACACGCAATGCTAAATAAGTATTAGCAAACAATTTAATGGCCTCTGCCTCTGTAGAACCAGTGAAACATAAAGGTATATCATCTTTAAGAGCACCTTCTGCTAATAAGTGAGCAAACGTATGCGCTCGTTCAGAATCTTCACCAACCACAATACGAGAAGGATATAAATTATCATACAAGGCCTTACCTTCACGCAAAAACTCAGGAGAAAAGATGATATTATTCGTATTAAATCGTTCTCTCATCTGTTCTGTATAACCTACAGGAACCGTTGATTTAACAATCATAACCGCATCAGGATTAATATCTAAAACTGTTTTAATAACAGATTCTACGGATGATGTATCAAAAAAATTCTTTTGTGGATCATAATTGGTAGGTGTAGAAATTATAACATATTCAGCACCTGTGAAAGCCTCGTTAGGATCTAATGTAGCACGAAAATTTAGCGATTTATTCTTTAAATAGTCGGCCAATTCTGAATCAACAATAGGTGATTCTTTACGATTAATCATATCTACCTTTTCAGGAATGATATCCAGTGCAACCACTTCATTATGTTGTGCTAATAATACGCCATTTGAAAGGCCAACATAGCCCGTACCAGCTATTGCTATTTTCATTTATTTACCATCCTTCATATAAAAATCTTTATACCATATTGCAAAACGTCTTAAACCTTCTCGAAGTGTTGTACTCGGTTTAAACCCAAAATCTGTTTCTAATGCAGATGTATCAGCATATGTAATCGGCACATCTCCAGGTTGCATCGGTACGAGTTCCTTATGGCGTTCCATGTTAAAATCTGCTGGTAATACACCAGCGTCTATTAACTCTTCACCTAAAATCGTCACAAAGTCCAATAGATTTTCAGGACTATTATTACCGATATTATAAATTGCATATGGTGGTACTGGTAATCCATCAGCCCCATTTCTTCGTTCAGGAGCTACTTGCATAACCTTATATACGCCTTCAACAATATCGTCTATATAAGTAAAGTCACGCTTACAATTACCATAGTTAAAGATTTTAATTACTTCGCCTTTGCGCAATGTGTTTGTAAATCCAAAGTATGCCATATCAGGACGCCCTGCTGGTCCGTACACAGTAAAGAACCGAAGGCCTGTACATGGGATGTTATACAACTTAGCATAGGAATAAGCTAATAATTCATTAGATTTCTTTGTAGCTGCATATAAGGACACAGGATTATCTACTTGATCATCTGTAGAATAAGGAATCTTTTTATTAGAACCATAAACAGAAGAGGATGATGCATATACAAGATGTTCAACACCTTTTGCCCCATTATCATACGAATGACGGCAACATTCTAATATATTGTAAAAGCCAATAATATTTGATTCTATATATGCGTCTGGGTTCGTAATAGAATAGCGTACACCTGCCTGTGCTGCTAAGTTCACAACTACATCCGGTTTATATCTATCAAAAATAGATTGTAAAAACTCTTTATCCGCTATATTCCCTTTTTTGAATATCCATTGATTATCATGTTTTACGGAGGAAACAATCTGTTGAAGTCTATACTCCTTTAAACTCACATCATAATAATCATTAACAGAGTCAACACCTATGATGAGGCTATTTTCAATATTATTAAAAAGCGCCATAACAAGATTGGCACCTACAAATCCTGCAGCCCCAGTAATGAGAATTACCTTGTTATGTAATGATACATTTTGTAAAAGCATAGTCTGTCCTTTCCTTTAGGAACGTCTTAGTCGTGCTAAGGCGCTATCCCATATTTTAGCAAGTACAACCCTCTCCGTTGGAAATAAATACAACACAACAAGATACGAAATAAGACTGACACATATACAGAAAATCGTCCAAATCATACTATTATACACATGCAACAAAACATAGGAACCAATACCTACAATGGCGGAGGTAATGATATAGGCTTTAATATTAAAAATTACACTCCACGCATTCATCTTCACATACACAGCTAAGAGATATAAAAGTACACCAATCATTTGAATCCGTACTATAGAACGAGCATAGACAAATGTAGTGAAATCATATTGAACACATATGTATATAACCGGAATTAATACGATGAGATGTAACATCTGTGCAAGGAATGAAATATTTGGCATTCCCTTAGCACGAAACGCTTCAGATATTAAATATGAAATAGCGGTCACGAGAGATGAGCTTAATGCCCATGATCCTAGCACTATTCCGGCTAACTTCCACTGAGGTCCCAATAAAATTTGTACAATAAAATCTTGATATACAAACATACCAACACCTAATGGAACCAAAAATAAGGCCATATATCGTTGAAATGTTAAAAATGTTTTTTCAAACTCCTCTTTACTATGTTGATGTCGTGATAAAGCAGAGAATAAAACAGGAGCCATCGAAGATGTAGCAATAGCCATAACAGTAGTAACTATAGCTGTTGGCATCTTATAAACGCCAAGATAATATGCGTTCAAAAAATGACTAATAATGAAGGTATCTACCCATGCCGTAAGCCATATAGAGAATGCCTCCGCCAAGGACCATGCACTAAAACTGAACATATTACGAAATATAGGATACGAAAAATAGATGGATATCAATTTTTCTTGTCTCACACATAATGCAATAGCTGTAAATAGTTGTGCCACTAAAAGCCCTGCAATCAAAGACCAATAATCAAAACCTGCTAATGCCATTGGTATAGATACGAACAAAGGAGTAATGATAGTAATCATTCGTATGCTTAAGAGAAATTTGAAGTTAAAATTTCTTCTATACATTGCCATTTGAATGCTACTAAATGCACTCAATGGTAACATAGCCCCCATCACAGCTAAAGGAATACCTAATCCTTCATTGCCAACCAATGATGCTAACTCATCACGGCAGACAATGATAGCAATCCACAATACAATAGCTAGTACTATATTGGAAATAAATGCAACACTAACACTTTTCTGTTTAGCCTCTTCACTTTCAAATTCGTATTGAACAAGAAATTTCTGAAATCCCGCATCTGCTAACATTTCCGCAAATGAAATAACCATCATTATAGTGGCTAAAATACCAAATGCTGTAGGGGCCAAAATATGTGCCAATATGATATTTGTAATTGGTGTAATAAGCTTTGCTAAGATCTCCGTTATAAGTGACCACTTAGCAGCAGCTACAACTTTAGTATCCATTGATATTCAAATCCATTTAATCACGATTTATATTCTTTAAGCCTTGTAAAAATAACTCATGATGCGCTTCACATGACAAATAATTCTGTATTGCTGTAAACCCATTAATCGTTTTTGTAGGTGATTTTAAATTTATAGACTCCATATCACCATTTTCGAATAATATACGATTTATATCTGTAGGAACAAAATCAGCTCCGATGTATACCTTCAAGATGTAACCACTCTCCCATTTCGTAATCAAACTCCATTGGTTCCATCTTTATAAATCCTGCGCCAGGATACAATGTTAATTCTCCAATATAAAGATGATCATTCACGTCATAAAAATCAACCCGTAAAAACGGAAAATCCTTAGATAATTGTTTGCATAATGATCTCATTTCTTCATAGTGTGGCGGTTTTTCAAATGTTTTGTTAGAGGGCTCATAATGAAGAACGGAAAGATTAATATAATTCCAATCCTCATCATAATAGTTCATACGTGTTCCACCTTTAGAAAATCGTTCAGAACAAACTACAGTTAGCTTTGGTTCTCCGTGAAAGGAATACATCTTATAGTCTAATAAATCTGCATTTCCTAACTCATCTATATACTCTTCTACTAAAATACGGCGACGTACATTTTTATAGGGCCATTCACGAGCTATAAGATAAAAATCACGCTGTAAAGATTTATTAATAATTTGACGTGCTCCTTCTTTATCAAACTTAGACTTATCTTTACAAATTACAATACCACCACTGTCATGAGTGCATTTCAGTACAAACTGATTCGGTAATGCATCAAAATCAATTTCATCAAAAGAATCCCATACACCTAAAGTAGGAATGATGTACTTTGAGTCAATCCTATCAGCTAAATACTTTTTAGCCTCATACTTATCAACCATAGTAGTATATATGGATTTACGATCATATAATTTCATCCACTGCATCTTTTCACTAAAGGTCTGTGGATTATCTAAATTTAATGGATATCCCATATATTGAGGAAATATCCTTCGTAGAAACGCTTCATCGCTTAAGGAATCATAAGCACCCATTTTTATCATCACCCGTAAACGGTAATAAGGATCAGAGATGAACCGCTTTCCCTTGGTCAAGATTGTTTGTATGTTCATGTAATTTCTTCCTTTTAGCCCGTAAAATCTGAACTTCTATAAAAAATAACATCATATAAAAGTAAGTACTTTTACTTTCATAGGAAACCAAACCCATATCCATAACTAATTGAGACATAAGTAATATAAATACCATGACATATTCATTGCTGTGAAAATCATGATATCGTATCATGTTATAAACGAGATAGGCATACATGGAGTAGTATGTGACCACACCTATAACACCAGTACCCGCCAGTAATTCAATGTAATTATTGTGAAGGTAGTAATTTTCTCGACCGAAAATAGAGTATGTATATACCGCAGGATTATTAATCCCAACGCCTATAATTGGAGACTGATGAAATAAATCCCAACCAATATCGACTAAGGCCATGCGAACAATAGCAGAAGAATCCCCACCAGTGCCTGTGAAAGCATCTACCATGGAACTCATACGTTCTAACACTTCACTAAAAATAGGTAGCTGTAATATACCTATAAAAGCAATAATTAGTATGCTCAAATAAGCTACTAATTTAGCTAAGGAATTAACAATATTTTTACTACGAAAGCTTTTGAATACGAATAATAAAACGATACCTATAACGACAAATACCAATGCTTTCCGACTACCTGTAGCCGCCAATATACCTAATGTTGGTAATGCTATGATGTTCCACCATCGCGGTTTATCGTACATCATATAATACACGGTCATTACAATAGCATTGGCACCTAATAGTCCTACTGTATTTGCATTTAATGCATCATTTGCTATACGAGCCGATGATGAAAGAACATTGATAAAATAATCGAGCCCATAGTAATACACCGTATAGAAACAGACAATATATCCTGTCCACATACCGATTTTCAATAAGGAATCAACTGATTTTTCTCGCTGAAAGCACATATACAAAACAATGAGCATGCAAAATATTTTTACAATATCAAAGCTTCTACTCATGGCTACAGATGGATCAAGAGCATTTAGAGAACTAAGATAGCAAACGCCTATGAATAGTAGCATATACATATGCATCCATGTAAATGACACTGTAATTCGCCCCTGGTCTCGTACGAGATAACATAGTATTAATCCAAACAAGCATACGAATAGCACATAAGCACCGTAATCTGCATCGCCGAGGGCGAACGATATGGTCAATGAAAGTACAAGAAATACTAATGTTATAAACCATATAAGACGATTAGATATGGTCGTAATATTTAACTTCAATACTGTCCCTCTTCTCTCAATATATGTACATCACAACACTAATTTTTCTATAAAATATCAATCCAACGTTTAGCAATTTTACTTAGTGGGAATGTATCTCGCACCTTGATTGCTTCAACAGATATACGTTTAGCCAACTCAGGACTTGCTAAGATGGATTTCATTTTTTCATACATCGTTTTCGTATCCCCTACAGGCACTAGTAATCCATTGACACCATCTTGAATGACCATACGCGCACCGCCTACCGGGCAATCTGTAACAACTACAGGTAGCCCCATTCCCATAGCTTCTAACATGGAGTTAGATATGCCTTCAAAATCAGACGATGACACAAACATTGTACATGGTCGCTCTTGTTCCAAGATGTTAGTTGCGAACCCCGGTAAAAGAACTCTGTCTGTTAATCCTAAATTTGCAATTTGTTGACGAAGTTCATCCTCTAGGACTCCTTGACCATAAATGACAAGTTTATATTCCTTAAACTCATCTGCCAACATGCTAAATGCATTAATCATCATAGGTAAATTCTTTTGCGGATGCAATCGACACGCGGTTACAATAATCTTTTCACGTTCCCCTTCATAAGGTTCTGGTAAATTGCCATTAATCGGATTCGGAATGATATGCCCACGGCTTTGTATAGACTTAGAGAAATATGATTTCGCATCTTCAGTTTGAAATACTAAGGCATCAGCAAATCGAAACGCAAAGTCTCGAAGCATTTGTTGATGTTTGCCGACAGGCACCTTACGTGGATTATTTCGTTCAGAAAATACCATGCGATTTTTCACAAACCACGAACTAATAGCCAATATAAAACTGGACGCACTCAGAAATGATAAACACGTTGCATTAGGACGTTGTTTTAATATGCCAATAAGTGCTTTAATTTCTTGTAAAAATCGAAGAATCTTATTGGAACTGGTCGTATGTATTTGAATTTGCTCTATACCTTCTGGCAATGCATATTCGGTGCCATAGCGATTGGGACTTGTTTGAATAACTGTAATCTCGTGTCCATCATGATGCCATTGGCGAGCCAATTCTGTTAAAATTCGTTCAGCTCCGTCATTACCGAGGGAAATCGTAACAATAATAATTTCTTTACCCATTTTGACGCTCCTCTGTGATATATTCGGCTAAACGTATATATGCGTCTTTCATTGTTACCTTTGGTTCCCATGATAGATTGCGCATCTTCCTAGAATTTAAAAACATATGAACTGTAGGCGCATAGCCAAAGGAGGATACATTTTCAGGTATATCAAAGACAACAGAAACTTTATCGCCCCCCACATGGCACGCTACTAAATTGGCAATACTAGCAATACTACGAGTTTCCTCGTCATGGCACACATTATAAGCTTCGCCCATATCACCTTGGGTCATCAAAATAATAATGGCCCGCACTGCATCCGTAATATAACAGAAGTTGGACATGGAATCGCCCTTAGTATGAAGGATAATATCACGACCATCCAAGGCATGTTGGGTGAACTGCATAAACACCCGATTATCATCTAACGGCACACCAGCGCCGAAGGTCTGCGCAAGGCGAGCGATTTTAACAGGAACACCAAATTCAACAGCATAGGATTTACAATAACATTCGCACATACGCTTACTTTCAGAATAGGAACTACGAACGTTTAGATGATCTAAATATCCAATGCGATCCTCCGTCATAACTTGACCAGATTCATAAGGTATACCATACTGTTCCATGCTCGATAGATATACCATACCTAAAATCCGCTGTTCTTTTCCCAGTTCTAACATACGTTCCGTACCATGTATTGATGTACGAATCGTATCCACCGGATGTTCTACAAAATATTTAGATTTTGTAGGGGCAGCCCCATGCATAATATAGTCACATGCTATAGTTAGAGAATCTAATGGCCTATCAACAAATGTGATTGCTTGTGAATTTAGAATATCCCCAAACATAGAATGTGCCTTTTCTATATTGCGCACATGGCATATGACATGTAATGAAAGATGGTAGGCATCATTGGCGGCTACTAATGAACGAGCCACCATAGAGCCTATTAAACCTGTAGCACCTGTTACAAGTATTGTCTTATCCTGAAACGCCTTAAATATATGAGAATCACCTATAATTTCTTGTATGTCTCGTTCAACAACCGTATTAATTGCCCTCACCTCCACTTTCTCTATTTTTTAATATACCTGTGAACATATAATAATCTGATGGGGTTGTAATCTTAATATTTTCAGGTTCCCCCCATACGGGGTACAAGGGATACCCATAGTGCATCATCATAGATGCAGAATCGATAAAATCATGAATTCCTTCAGCTATTGATGTATCATGAACTGAAAGAATATCAACGAGCCTAAAACTTTGAGGCGCTTTTGCCATCAAACATTGTTGACGATTTAAAATCGTTTTGATTTCTCCATCATCAGTAACCATAACTGTTTCAATAGCAGGAGTTACCGTAATGGCACTCCCCTTTGTTTCAACAGATCGTATATTTCTAACAATGGTAGAACGATCAACCAAAGGTCGTACACCATCATGAATTAGTACTGTTATATCATCAACACCATATAATCGTTTCACTTCAAGCAAACCGTTATATTGAGAGTCCAGTGCAGTCTCGCCACCTGGAACAATGGATACGATTTTTTGAAGGCCTTCTTTTGCTATCAGAGCCTTTGCATAATCCATCCAGTCTGACTTACACACTAATACAATGCCATCAATGAAGGGTTCTTCTTCAAAAATGGATAGTGTTTGTATCAGTATAGGCTTACCATTCCATTCAAGGAATTGCTTTGGCATTTTATCATTTTTCATACGGGATCCTACGCCACCAGCAAAGATAACTGCTATTCTTTTCATAGAACCTCCCTTAACTATTAACGATGTGTATTTACTAAATAATGAATGCCCTTGTAATTGGTATAACTACGATCCATATCGATATATACGGCATCATGCTTTGCTACACGCTGTTCCACTGGGGGCAATTGCATATAGTCGCCCCAAATCAAACGTAAGTATCGTTCATAACCAGCCATAACGGGAATTTGATGACCTTCAAATTCCTTATATACAACGTGATCAAAATCTTGGCGTGGATGGCGTAGCTTCATACCTTTCAAACTACCAATCAGTTCCGTTACTTCATGGGATGTGTCAAAATCATATTGGCTCATTTGTTTTTCTGCAAAGCGCCATATGTGATAACGCCACGAAGGTTTAGAAATCACCTTATAAATGCACCCAGCCAACATGCGATATACCTTGCCCTTGTTATCAGGCAACCGTTGTGCATTAAACAAGGCAAAGGTCATGGCCCACATTAATTGAAAGAATCGTTTGACAGTACCCTTGGGACAGCCATCGATGGGCATAATTTCAAGGGCTAATCCATGACAAATATCTTCATTCACACTATGGCGATTGATGAAAGTCGTTTCTTCATCGCGAATTGATGCACCCGCATCATGATAGATCTTATCTCTCGTTGTTCTACAATAGGTATATCGTTTATCACCGTGTATAGGCCAAAGTTCAGCCAATCTTTCATAATCAGGACGAGGCATAAAAATATCTAAATCATCATCCCAAGGGATAAACCCTTTATGTCGAATAGCTCCTATAAGACCGCCACCACATAAATAGAATCGTAGATTATGAGCATCACAAAATTCTTTAAATACTAAAAGCATATTCAATTCTTTAGCTTGTATATCATGAGCTGTTGTTTCTGCCATACTACCTTTCTAACGTATAACGGCCAATACCGTTTCCACCATAACTTTTAATTCTCCAATGAACGAGAATTCTTTAAGACTCCGTAAATTCCATTCCATCTTTGCAGGTAATACATTATGAATATAGCAATTATCTACATCATCTGCCGCATCTAACAAGGTATCTTCATCCTTATACCGAATACTAGCTACACTCGTTACACCTGCAGGCAGTAACAATGTCGCTTTCATTTCATCTGTATAAGCTGCTACATACCTTGGGACCTCTGGACGCGTACCGACAAAACTCATGGTACCTTCCAATATATTTATCAACTGAGGCAATTCATCGAGTCGACATTTTCGCAAAGCCTGTCCTACAGATGTAACACGCATATCGTCTTTAGACGTAACTTGTGCACCAAGCTGTTCAGCATTTTGTACCATAGTTCTAAACTTGTAAATTCTAAAAGATTTACCATACTGCGTGACCCGTTCTTGTCTAAAGAATACAGGACCTTTACTATCCAGTTTTATCCATACCGCTAATAATAGAAATATGGGACTTAATACTACTAATAGAATGGCTGCCATTAAGCGATCAAATACAGACTTAAGCATTAAATCACGACGTTTGGATGCTAAAATGTCGTAATAAGGACGAACTGCTTCACATCGCATATCATTGGGCAACTCCTGCCATGATTTACAAATCATAATGCACCTAAACATTCTTTAAATGTATGAATCACATAGCTTACCTCTTCATCTGTCAAATTAGTATGAAGGGGCAATGTAATTTCATTTTTGAACTGATCATATGCATTCGGATAATCATCGATAGAAAATCCCAAGTTTTTATAAGCCGTATGCATTGGAATTGGCTTATAATGCACATTTGTAGCAACACCTTTTTCTGCCATTCGTTCAATTAATTCATTCCGTTGTTCTGCGGTTGCATCATTGATACGCACTAAATATAAATGACCACTACTCATATGCTCATCCGTATAATGAGGTACTACAGATACAGGACAATCTTTAAACGCGTCATTATATCGATCAATAATTTCACGACGCCGTTCTAATAGGCCAGGATATCGTTCTAATTGGGCCAATCCAATAGCAGCCATAATATCCGTCATATTGCACTTATAATAGGTACCTTTAATATCATATTCCCAGGCCCCCATCTTAGTTTTGGCCAATGCATCCTTATCCTGACCATGTAAAGATAATAGTTGAAATTCCTTATAGAGAGCTTCATCATCAATGCCCTCAATATGATTCCACGTAGCACACCCACCTTCAGCAGTGGTAAAGTTTTTTACCGCATGAAAGGAAAAACTACTAAAGTCAGCTACATTGCCTGTATGCATCCCTTTATAGGTTGCACCAAAAGAATGTGCACAGTCTGCGACGATTGGAATTCTACCTAAAGCACGTTGTATATCATTACTTGGTACAAATAAAGATTTTGCATCATTTACAATTGTAAATAAACGGTCATAATCACAAGGTACACCACCGATATCGACAGGAATAATGGCCTTTGTCTTATCGGTTATGGCAGCAGCCACCTTATCATAGTCCATTTCATAAGAATCAGGTGCTGTATCGATTAATACTAGTTTTGCCCCTACATGAACTACAGGACTTGCACTAGCCGTATAGGAGTAAGCACTAGTTATAACTTCATCACCTGGTCCAATACCCAATACGCGAAGAATCATTTCTAAGGCTGCAGTTGCTGAATTTAAGCACACTGCCTTTGGCGTCCCTAAATACGTTGCAATACGTCGTTCTAATTCCTTAGTACGTGGTCCAGTTGTAATCCAACCACTTTTTAACGCTTCTACCACCTCATTGATTTCTAATTCTGTAATATCTGGAGGAGAGAAATTAATTTTCATAGCTTTCACCTATACTTTCCATTTATTCCATATCAATAAACACTGATCCGATAATAGGTACTCCAATTTGCTCTAATCGTTGTTTCGCTAATGCCATATCATCAGGTTGAACATAATCACCTTTTACAACCAAGAGAACCCCATCAGCTTTCTCAGCTATTACCAAGGCATCCGTAACACTTAACACCGATGGTGTATCCACTATGATGACATCATATTCATCACGAATGTACTCAAATACCGTAGATAATCGATGGGAATCAACCACCTCGGACGGAGATTCCACTGCAATACCACTGGTAATTAGATCTAGATGAGGCATCACATGACGATGAATCGTCAAATCTTCATCCATAATGATATGATTTGTTAATCCTTGATTCTTTACATCAAATACAACATGTTGTACTGGATTGCGTAAATTACCATCAATTAACAGCACCTTGTCATTATTCTTGGATAAAGAAATCGCTAAATTAGCGGCCACCTCCGATACACCTTCACCTGTTGTAGCAGATGTAACACACAACATTTTTCTATTTTCTGCATTACAGCGATACTGTAAATTGCTACGCAATGTTCGATAAGATTCCACAAGAGGAGTATCACCATATTCATTTGAAATTAATCGTATCGTATCCATCTTAACCTCTCACCTTGTACAACCAACGCAACACTTTATTCTTAGGTTCTTCTGTTACCGATTTTCTGTGATTAGGAATGACACCTAACATTGGCACCTGTAACATATCTTCAACATCTTTTGCAGTCTGTATTCTACGATTTCGCAAGGAGTTAACTAATGTATACAAACATCCTAAAATTAAACCGATAATAGCACTGGCAACCATAACAAGTACACGACGAGGAGCAATCGCTTTTTCTGGTAATGTAGGAGCATCGACAATTTGTACCTCATTCGGCACCATAACCTCTGCCACCTTAGCTTCTTCCAGACGTTTAGAAAGCATTTCATAAATATCTTGGGCTACATCTACATCACGCTTAGCTTGAATATACCCCCGTTCCTTTTCAGGGAGTGCTTTCATCGCATCTTCGTTATCTTTATCTAAATCAGCTAACGTAGCCTCTTTACTTTGAGCTACTGCTAAAGCAGCTTCATTTTTAAATTTATCTGTTAATAAACCTTGTTGAGCGGAGTTACTTGATGGAGCTTGCTGTGAAACAATAGCATCGATTTCCTGTTGTAAACCGGCTTGTGCTTTAGCAATCTGATCATTTACTTCCTTCATTGCAGGATGTGAATCAGTATATTTACCTACGTAACTTGCCTTACGAGCCTCTAAATCTGCTAGTTGTGATTTATAAGCTTGTACCGTTGAGCTATCTGCAATACTAGCACCTGCCGAACCTAAATCCGCATTAATGCTACCTAATGCAGCTTGCGCCGTTTCTAAATCGAGCTTATTTTGTGCCTTTTCACGATCGATTAACGTAATCTTATCTGTAAGCCCCTTCATTTGATCATTGGTAGAATAAATTTTATTATCTACTTGAAATTGTTGGAGCTTTTTCTCTGCTTCAGACAATTCCTCCTTCGCTGTTACCACTCTTTTTTGTAAAAACTCACGAGTCGCTTTTTGTTCAACTTGGGATAACTCGGCTAAGCGTTTTAAAAATGTATCAATTAATAACTGATTAGCTTCTTGTGCCTCTTCTGGGGACTTACCAGTCACACTAACTTGTAATAACTGTGTTTCTTTATATGGCTTTGTCTCAATACGATTTTTAACAAATTCTTCATACGTTGGTAGCTTACTACTATCTTCGGCAATTTCATTGATAACAGGTTCCACAACATTACGACTTTTTAAAATCTCTGCATCAGTATTCATCAATTGACGAGCCATCGTATCAGAGTAGCTTGGGTCACTAGATAGCACTGAATTACCTAAGCCTTGCGTCTGTTTAATACGCAACATAGCTGTAGACTGATAGGTAGATGGTGTTACGATTAAGTACGCACCGCCAAGGAGAATACAAATGCCAGTCACATTTATAATAGTTCGCCGTTTTCTAACAAGAATCTTGGCTATATCTTTTATATCTATAATTTGTTCCATCCCAATACCCCTTTCAAGTAGGCATACAACACCGCGGTCTCTCTTTCCGCTTAAATATTATGGTTAGGTGTATATGTTGGAATAATATCCTGTAATACGCCAATTACATCCATATCAGTTTCACAAGAATCAAAGGTGCTAATTTTTTCTATCAACCAATCACGATCAACGGTATCTAACGGGGCTTCAAAAATCTTTGTATGATTCGTTCGATTGGTTCCTTCTTCAGATGTAAGCAACTCTTCGTATTTCTTTTCACCTGGTCTAAGGCCTGTAATTTTAATATGAATATCCTTATCAGGTTCCAATCCTGATAAGCGAATCATATTTCTTGCTAAATCAATAATCTTTACAGGTTCGCCCATATCAAGTAAGAATACCTCTCCACCTTTACCCATAGCACCAGCTTGTAACACGAGCTGACTGGCTTCTGGTATGGTCATAAAATACCGCGTCATTTCTGGATCTGTAACAGTTACAGGGCCACCAGCTTCAATTTGTTTTTTAAATAGAGGAATGACGGAACCGCGACTGCCGAGAACATTACCGAAACGAACAGTAATATATTTCGTATCATATGTATCATTCATAGATATGATAACCTTTTCTGCAACGCGCTTTGTGGCACCCATAACGCTAGTTGGATTGACGGCTTTATCCGTAGAAATCATAACAAACCGTTCTACACCATGGCGACCTGCTACGTCTGCTACATTTCTTGTGCCATAAATGTTATTTAAAACGGCAGCCATTGGTTGAATCTCCATTAACGGTACATGTTTATGAGCTGCTGCATGGAATACAACTTGAGGATTATATTGAGTAAAGATTTGATCTAATTGTTGTTTATCTCTAATATCTGCAATAATTGGTATAATCGGGCCGTCTTTATATATATTTTTCAACTCTTGATTGATAAGGTATATACTATTTTCACCATGGCCTAACAATAAGAGCTGTTTAGGGCCAACACGCATAATTTGACGACAAATTTCTGAACCTATAGATCCACCAGCACCAGTAACTAGAACAACCTTATCGCGAATATAATGTTCTACAATATCCATATCGAGACGAACCTCATCACGTTCTAATAGGTCTTCTATGGATACAGGATGTAAATGGGATACTAGTACCTCATCATCTAACAATTGATACATCCCCGGTAATGTATTGACTTTACATTTAAGAGGTGAACAGATTTCCATGATATTTCTGATTTCATTACGTGTAACAGAAGGCATGGCGATTATAATTTCTTTCACCTTATTTTCTTTTACAATAGATGGGATATCATGGCGATTACCTAGTATACGAACGCCGCCCATTAGACGATTGAATTTAGACTCATCATCATCGATGAAACCAATTACCTTACGAGACCGTTTATGATACCGTTCAATTTCACGAGCAATTGTGGCACCTGCATCACCTGCGCCAATGATTAAGGTATTTACCATATCAGCATCAGTACTTTGCTTTCCACCATATTGCATGGCAATATAATGGAGTATCATTCTACCAATTCCGATAACACCGGTACTAAGAATCCAGCTAATCAAATATATGGATCTAGGTAAAGATTTATCAAATACATACATCCCTGTATAGAACAGTCCTGCTCCTAAGGTGGTCGCAATCAATACAGCAACCATTTCGCGCATACCTGCATAGCGCCATATGCGCGTATATAGATGCATGGACAAAAGCATAACAATATAGGAGATTACCATTATAGGCAATGCATCTATCATCTGATACAGATAATGTGATGTTATATAACCATCAAATCGTATAAGCAAACTGATCAATGCCACACCAATAATAGTAATAACATCTACAATAAGTAATAAGCCGGGTAATAAATATGAACGCAATGAAAGCCCCCCTTATATGACTTACATATGATACTATTTTTACTAATTAGTCTTTACCTATGCGAGATACCATGTAAACACCTGTCAAAATAGGAGCAATATCTCTAGAGAAACTAATCTTACTGTTCTTAGTTAAGTACAAGATATCGCCTTCACGCATAACGTAATTTTGGGACATATCACCAGTTTTCAACATATTATTTAAATTGATTTCAATAGGTTTTGTAGGATCATTTTGATGAATTAAGAATATCTTCTTCTTAGCCGTATCCCAGTTGAAACTACCAGCGACCCCAATCGCATCAATAACGGTACTCGATTTTGTTAATGTATAAGCACCTGGTTTATTAATTTCACCAAATACATAAACGCGTACGCCACCTAATTTTGTAACATTAACCGACACATCAGGATTGATAATGTATACGGATAATGCGTTAGATACATTTCGGGTGAATTCTTCTACTGTCATTCCATCCGCCTTAATATTACCTACCATAGGAATGGATACATATCCATCTGGTCTAATAGTGAAAGTTTTATTTGCACCTAAATCTGCTTGTTGCACTACATCAATCATGAGTTCATCCCCTTGTCGTAGACGATACTCTTGATCAGAACCAATTGTAGATGCAGACGTATTCATATTTGATGTTGTAACTACTACAGGAGAAACATCCTTTGCAAAACCCGTAGTGGCTATCGTACCTATGACAAGAGATAAAGCAATCCATTTTTGATTCATACATGCACCTCATAGCATTCATTTCAATTAACAAAACACCTTAACACAACTATTTAAATAAATTTAATATTTAATTAATTATCGTACACATATTTTATCATCGTTTCTTTGTAACTACTATATAAGCAAGATGAAGCTTCTTTATATAGTTTTCATGAAGCACCAAGAATGCTGAAATCATCTATATTTAATGCCTACTCCCTTATGTGTACTTTTCTACGCATATCGAAGTGTTGTTTTGCTCTATATATTTCTATTACTAATAAAAAATTTCTATATTTAGGAGTTTGCAAAAAAAAATGGATGTATATATCCGTTTAATAATAGATATATACATCCAAATAAATTATATTTAATTTTATTCGACACGACCGCCCAAATAAGCTTCCATGACACGAGGATCATGTCGTACTTCATCAGCTGGACCAGACAATACCATTTTGCCTGTTTCCAATACATACGCATAATCAGCGATTTTCAATGCTTGACGGACGTTTTGTTCTACCAAGAGAACGGTGGTGCCTTCTGCACTAATTTCTTTTATAGTTTCAAAGATTTCGTTTACTACTAATGGTGCAAGCCCCATAGATGGTTCGTCTAGTAGCAATAACTTAGGACGGGCCATAAGAGCACGACCAATAGCAAGCATTTGTTGTTGTCCACCAGATAATGTACCACCTAGTTGATAGCTCCGTTCATCGAGAATCGGAAAGCGTTTAAATACCTTTTTAATATCCGCTTCAATCTCATTATCATTGCGTATATAAGCGCCCATTTCAAGATTCTCGTAAACGCTCATATCTTGAAGAATTTGACGACCTTCAGGTACTAAGGAAATACCATTATGTACAATTTGATGAGTTTTATGTCCAGTAATGTCTTGACCCTCAAATAGCACCTTACCTGATGTAGGCTTTACAAGGCCCATAATAGTCTTCATTGTTGTCGACTTACCAGCGCCGTTGGCACCGATCAAGGATACGATAGACCCTTGTGGTACTTCTAAGCTAATGTCTTTTAAGGCTGTAATATGTCCATAACCAGCCACGATGTTTTCTAGCTTTAACATATTACACCTCCTCTTTACCTAAGTATGCTTCGATAACAGCCTCATTATTTTGAATTTCTTGAGGTGTACCTTCAGCAATCTTTTTACCAAAATTGAATACCACCAAACGATCACAGATATTCATCATCAATTCCATGGCATGTTCAATTACGACAACAGTAATACCTAAGTCGCGAATTTTACCAATCAATTGGCGTAACGCTTCCGTTTCACTGTCATTCATCCCCGCTGCTGGTTCATCAAGTAAAATCAATTGAGGATGTGTAGCTAAAGCACGCGCGATTTCGAGACGACGTTGCTTGCCATATGGTAATGATGTAGCAACTTCTTCAGCATCTTCTTCAAGACCTACGAGTTTTAAAAATTCATAGGCAATGCCACGACAACGTTCTTCTTCAATACGTTGGCGTTTTGTTCTTAAGAAACTAGCAACGAAACCAGAACCAGTTCGGCAATGCATACCAGTTAATACTGTTTCCAAAGCTGTCATATTGCCAAAGAGACGAATGTTTTGGAATGTACGAGCAATGCCCATTTCTACCGTTCTATGAGGTTTAATGCCTACAACAGACATACCATCAAATACAATTTCGCCAGAACTTACAGGGAATACACCTGTAATCAAGTTAAAGAGTGTAGTCTTACCAGCACCATTTGGTCCGATAACACCAAACACTTCACCTTGCTTAACACCAAAGGATATGCCTGTGAGAGCTGCAACGCCACCAAAGCTTTTACTTACTTCATTTAATTCTAATAGCATTCAGTTCCCCTCCTATCCTTGTTTATCTTGTTGTTTACGTTTATACGCTTCAAAACGTTCTGTTAATACTTGTGTTTCAGGAATGTATGGAGCTTTTTTAAAGCCTAATTTACGGCTAATCTTATCTACCATAGATTCGGTTAAGATACCATCTGGACGAACAGCCATCAAAATGACTAACAATGCACCATAAATGATATCGCGATAGTCGGATAAGAAACGCAATACTTCTGGCAACAATGTAAGAATGAAAGAACCGAGTACGGAACCCCACACTACATTAGAACCACCAAATACAGGGAACAATAAGATTTGTACTACTTTATGATAACTGAAATCTGTAGGATTGATAAAGTTTGTAATATGAGCATACAAACCACCACCGATACCGGCGATAAATGCACCGATGATGAAAGCCATCATTTTATAGTACACTACATTAATCCCCATCAACTCAGCAGCATGATCATCTGCCTTAATAGCAGCAAAGGCACGACCGACACGGCTATTGTTGATTCGTACACAGAAAGCAATAATAAAAATCAAAACGATTAGTAAAATAATGATAGCCATAATGTTGCCCCATGCAACAGCATCGATGCCCATAAGGCCATCAATATCGATTTCGTAAGCAAAATTTGTCAATTCTTGAGGAATAGATGGAATGCCGGATAGACCAAGAGCACCATTTGTCACATCTAAGTTCAAGAAGATAACACGTACTACTTCACCAAAACCAAGTGTGGCGATGGCAAGATATAGACCTTTCAATCGAGTTGTTGGCAAACCAATGATAACGGCAACTAAAGCAGCTACAAAGCCACCTACTAAAATACCAACTACGATAGGTAAATCAGCTTTCAAAGAAAGCAATGCACCCACATATGCACCAACACTCATGAAACCAGCTGCCCCAAGGGATAACTGTCCACTAGCAAGGGTGAAATAAATAGAGATACCTAGGATGGCATTGATGATGAAAAACATCACAATTTGTAGATAATAAGGGTTAAAAATATCCATTATGGTCTGCCCCCCTTATCTTTAGAACCAAATAAACCTTGTGGTCTCCAGAATAATAAGACAATGATTAAACCAAAGGCTACCGCATCACGGAATGTAGATGCACCATAAGCGACTGAGAAAATTTCCGCAATGCCTAAGATAAAGCCACCTACCATGGCACCGGTAATATTGCCAAGACCACCTAAGATAAGTACAGCCAAGCCTTTAAAACCTATAATAACACCCATAGTAGGCTCAATAGCATTGAAGGATAGGCCAACAAGTACACCGGCAGCGGCACCTAAAGCAGAAGCAATCATAACGGTAACAGAAATAATCATCGTTGGATTAATGCCTAAAAGAGCTGCTGTTTCAGTACTCATGGATACGGCACGAATGGCTTTACCAATCTTAGTCTTTTTAATAACCACATTTAAAATGACCATTAAGAGAACAGAAACGCCTAAACCGATAATTTGCACCATGGAGATTTTAAATACCCCAAAATCGATAAGACCACCAATATAATCTGGTGGGAATGATCTCGTTTGAGGGCCCCATAATAATAATGCCAAACTTTCAAGGAAGATGGAAACACCAATGGTGCTGATAAGTGGTGCCAAGTGAGACACCTTTTTCTTACGTAGTGGGCGTAACGCCACAAATTCTAATAAATAACCTAGTACGGCACCTACAGCCATCGCTACGATAAGGGCTACAAAAATGTTTACGTCAAAAACAGTTACCATAAAAAGACCAACGAAGGCACCTATCATAAAGATGCCTCCGTGTGCCATGTTGATGATATTTAAAACGCCAAACACAAGTGTTAAGCCAATAGCGAGTACAGCATATAAGCTACCGAGGGTTAACCCGTTAACTAATTGTTGTAAAAACACTATACTACCTCAACTTTTATTTTTTTAATGCGTCAAATTGACCGTTTCTAATTTGCAATACTTGAACTTCCATGGAAGGGTCGCGGTGGTCATTGAATTTGAATTGACCTGTTACACCAACGAAGTCTGCAATATTTTTCAATGCTTCGCGGAATTTTTCGCGATCAGTAGTGGAACCAGCTTTTTTCAATGCTGCTTCATACAAGTAAACTGCATCGTAAGCTTGGGCTGCGAATTGATCTGGTTCTTTACCGTATTTATCTTTATAAGCTTTACGGAAATCTTTTACCTTTTGGTCATCTTTGTTAGGGAACCAAGGTGTGCCTACGATAACGCCATCAGCTGCAGCACCTGCAATTTTGATGAATTCAGGGCTGTTGAAGCCATTGGAACCAATTACAGGTTGTTGCATACCCATTTCACGCATTTTTTTCATAATCAAAGCGCCTTCTTGGTATAGAGAAGCAACAACGATTACATCAGGTTTAGCTTGTTGAATCTTAGTTAATTGTGCAGAGAAATCGGTATCTTTATCTGCGAATGTTTCAGTATCAACGATTTGTACACCTTCAGCTTCCAATGCTTTACGAGCTGTATTGTTTACAGATACCATTTGGTCATTGTTATTGGAGTACATAATAGCTGCAGTTTTGAAGCCTAATGTTTTATGTGCTTCTTTAATTGCAGTATCTACTGCCAAGGATTCTGGTACGGCATTACGGAAAATATAATCGCCAATATCTGTAATACCTTCAGCAGTTGTAGATGTACCAAGAGCTACGACTTTGCTCTTATTTGCTACAGGGCCAGCAGCCATCATTTCACCAGATAACATAGGACCAATTACGCCTACTACTTTATCTTTAGAAATAACTTTGTTCATAGCATTAATCGCTTCGTTTTTATCACCTTTAGTATCTTCAACGAGCAAATTAATTTTTACATTGTTAGCGTCTGCATTGATTTCGCTAACAGCCAATTCTGCACCAGCTTTGATAGATTCGCCATACGCAGCAGCACCGCCTGTTGTCGTTGTTAACAATGCGATTTTAGCTTCATTATTATTTGCATTACCTGCATCTTTATTGCTACCACAACCAGCAGTAACAGCCATTACACCAGCAAGACCGAAAATGGCTGCTTTTTTTAACATGGATTTATTCATGTTACACCCTTCCTTTAATTACAATAACAGCAAATATAATAGTATAAATTATATATACTTCTATATTATGAAATATTTTTTATGTTTGTCAATTAAATCATGTATATCTTCTATAGAATTCAGATATACACCTTATAATTTTTATTTATTATGCTAATAATTCTGAAAAATGTTCCCATTTCTCATACAACTTTTGTAAGTTGCTTTCCGTATCTGAAAGCTGCTTAGATATGTTTTCCATTTCCGCTAAATCTTGTTGGACTACAGGATTTGCTAATTGTACTTCATACATTTTCATGGTCGCCTCTAATCTAGCAATTTCTTCTTCCACTTCAGCTAATTGCTTTTCAACCATGTATGTATTTGTTTTTTTCTTAGGCTCATCAGATGGAGATGTAGAAATGATTTTAGCTTCGGATTTCACATCTTCCTTAGCTACTTCTTCTACTACTTCTGTAAGAGCCGCTATATCCTGTTGTTCTTTTAATTTCTCTTTATAGTAAGAATAATTACCTAAGTATTCAGTAAGACCTTTATTCTCTAATACCAATGTTCTTGTAGATACTTGATCTAAGAAATACCGGTCATGGGAAATAATAAAACAAGTGCCACCGAATTGTTGTAATGCCCGTTCGACAATTTCACGGGTAGGTACGTCTAAATGGTTAGTAGGTTCATCGAGAATGAGGAAATTATCACCTTGTAAGAATAATTTTAACAGAGCTAAACGCGCTCTTTCACCACCGGATAAATCACCTACTAGTTTAAATACATCATCCCCTTTAAATAGGAATGATCCTAAAACATTGCGAGCTTTCTCTTCGGTGAAATTATAATTATTGATAATCTCATCTACCACTTGCCACCGATCGTGTAATTCTTCATGTTCTTGCGAGAAATAGCCCACTTGTACACGGTTGCCAATATCGATATGACCTTCTGTAGGGAATAACTCCCCTACAATAGCTTTCACCATGGTAGATTTACCAGCCCCATTAGGACCGATCAAGGCAACAGATTCGCCGCGCCTTACAACTACAGATACATCATCAATGATTGGATCATCCGTTTTGTAGCCAATAGACACATGATCTAATACAAGTACCTTATCAGCACTCATAGCAGCCGGTGGAAATTTAAAATCTAACGAATGTGAAGTTTCAGGAGCCTCTAGTCGTTCTAATCGATTTAGTTGAGATTGGCGACCTCTTGCCATCTTAGACTTAATACCAGCGCGATACTTATCAATATACTCTTCTGTTTTCTTAATATATTCTTGCTGCTTTTCATAAGCAATCGTATCTGCTTTTAAACGTTCTTCTCGTTGTGCCACATAGCGACTATAATTACCGCGATATGTTGTGGCCTTGTGATGATCTAGTTCTACCACACCAGTAACGATGCGATCCATGAAATACCGGTCATGGCTGACGATCAGAATGCCACCTCGATAGGATGATAGATAACCTTCTAACCACTCCAACATTTCCATATCCAAATGGTTTGTCGGTTCATCGAGGAATAAAAAATCTGGACTACGCACTAAGGCCTTTGCCAAATTAATACGCGTTTTTTGACCCCCAGAAAATGCATTAGCCGGTTTATATAGATCTTCATCGGTAAAACCAAGACCATAGACTATGCGTTTTGTTTTTTGTTCATAGTCATAGCCACCTAACCATTCCAATCGATTTTGTAAATAGTCTAAGCGTTGTAAGTCACTTTCACTAGCCTCATGAGTCTCTAAATATGTGGTTAACTCTTGTAATTTATTTTCTAATGCATGAACATCTTCCCAAGCTGTTTCTATTTCTTCAGCTAAACTAGCATCACCTAAGTTAACATCTTGTTGCAAATAGCCAATGCTTGCCACAGGAGACATTACAACTTGGCCTTCATCTAATTCCTCAATACCGAGGATACATTTCAACAGTGTTGATTTACCAGCCCCATTAGGGCCAACCAAGGCAATTCTATCGCCTTCTTTTATTTCAAAGGACACATTGGAAAACACTTGGCGCACCCCAAATGATTTTCCTAGGCCGATCATTCGAATGCGTTCCATTCAATACCTCCTTTATCATTCCGTAACTATTATTATACCACAGTCGCTTTCACAAAAATGACCATTTCCACGCTATCCTTTGTCTTCCGGCTATGTCTAAATAATTTACCTAATAAAGGGATATCACCGAGTATTGGGATTTTTTCAATCTGTTTTTGATCCCGATTATCCATTAAGCCACCTATGACCAATACTTCTCCTGGTTGTAGACGCACTCTAGTCTGTGCTTGTCGAGTAGTTATTTTATAAGATTTCATCTCAGATACCATAATGGGTGAACTCACCTCAGCTCGTATAGACGTATCAATGATACCATTTTTCGTCACTACCGGTGTATAGTCAAGTTTAATACCGACCTCTTCGTAATGAATGGATCTTTTTCTTTCACCATTAGAAATTGACTCTTCGATTACAGGAATTCGTTCACCTATCAAAATATGTGCGGCTTCACCATTTAAGGCCATAATGGAAGGGGTTGCAATAACAACTGCCTTTCCCGATGTTTCTAAAAGGCTAAGCTCAGGTTTAACAAAAAATTTATAGGCTTCCCCATCTGGAGCTTTTCCAAAAGAAATAGCACCATAAGAATTTGTCTTGTCATTACCATGTCCGGTTAAACTCAGCCAGGACCATCTAAATCCCGTCTCCTTCGTATAGGAATGCTCCATAGCCATAATGGTAGCTTCCAAGCGCACTTGTTTCATATCTCTATCTACAGATTGAATGATAGAGTTTACTCCTTTTTCCTCGTCTCCTGTTACATTTAATACAATCTGATTCGTTTCCTTATGCACAGCGAACTTTCCATTAGGTACTACTGTTTTTATGACAGATTCTAGCGATGTCGATGATGCCATCTTTGGTTCTACTACCACTACATGACGATGTTCCTTAGCACCAGAATGCCCCGTAACGGTTACCACGCCTCGATCATCCTGTATATCAAAATGATACATATCCCCTAAATGATGTAGCATGTCTAATGGTGACTTACCGTGTATCGTTCCTGTCACAGTTCCGTCCAATGTGTTAATACCAAGTATATCCATTTTATAACTACGACTGATGGCCTCTACCACATCGGACAAAGACGCCTTGCTAACCGTCATACTATATGTATTTTGACCTGACTCAGATTGTTGTACATGTATCGATTCTTTCGCCCATACACAAGGATTTTCTATTACACCTAAGAGTAAAACTATAATCATGATTCGCCAATAGATACACATCGTACATTGCCTCCTTCATCAAGGGTTACACCATTTTCATCTACATTAATTACCTTTACACCATGCCAAGAATCACCTTCCATAACAACAGTAGATTCTGTGCCACTGCTTAAAATTACAGCCCATTGAGGGCCATGTATTACACCATTAACATGAATTGTTTTCTGCTTATTATGTTTTGTTGTAACTGTTTCTGCACTAGAACTGCTATCTTGGTCTACTATCTTCTTACTATGTCTCCGTTTACCTGGTTTTACCTTTGATGAATCATCTTTATTATCTAAGTTCTGCTGACCTTCACCGCTATGTTCTTCATCCATCATATGTATTGAAGATACATTACTTTTGTCTAATGATTCGCCTAATACCTCATGCCAAGGAAGAGCTCGCAAGTTATTACTCGTACTGTATAACAATGTTATTTCATGAGATTTATCTTCTGATTTCGACATTACCGTTGAATCAGGCTCCATCTGGACATAATCAGCCTCAGGTGTATAAAATATGCCCCAACCAATTGCTATTCCGCCTAATACAAACAATACACCTAGACTCTTCTTGTATCGTTTACATTGAGTCACATAAGGATACAATTTTTCTCGTAAACGTTCCTGTATGTTCATTCATCAGGACTCCTTTCACATAGTAGAATTAAAATATCTATCTAGTATCAGTATGCAACACAAATATACATAAAAAAAGGACACTAATAGTCACCCCCGTGACTATTAGTGTCCTTGACAAATTATAAAATATCAGTTATAAAATTTTATTTATCATCATAACCCATTGGATGAGATTGATGCCAACGCCATGCATCCCCTATGATGTGTGATAATTCACTATGTTGTGGATTCCAGCCTAGAACATTCTTAATGCAATCCGAAGATGCAATTAATGTACTTGGGTCCCCTGCGCGACGTTCACCATACTCGACAGGAATATCAATTTCAGTTACCTTTTTAGCCGTTTCTATAATATCTTTTACAGAAAAACCATTACCACTGCCTAAGTTAAAAGCTCTTGATTCACCACCATTAATCAAGTAGTTCATAGCCAATACATGGGCAGATGCTAAATCAGTAACATGAATATAATCACGAATACATGTACCATCAGCAGTATCATAATCAGTTCCAAAAACAGTAATATGCGGTCTCTTTTTTAAAGCAGCCTCTAATACTAATGGAATTAAATGAGTTTCTGGAGAATGATCTTCACCAATATCGCCACTTTCATCTGCACCAGCCGCATTAAAATAACGTAATGCTACATATGTAGAACCATAAATAGAGCTATAGTCATGAAGCATTTCTTCAATCATCAACTTGGTGCGACCATAAACATTAGTTGGCTGTAATTTAGCTGTTTCTACAATAGGTACTACCTCAGGTTCACCGTAAACTGCGGCTGTACTTGAAAATACAAAATGTTGTACACTCGCCTGTCTTGCTGATTCTATAAGGCGATAAGATCCTACAACATTGTTCTCATAGTAAATAGAAGGGTTTATCATAGATTCCCCTACTTGAGAGTGTGCAGCAAAATGCATAATCCCCTTTATATTATTATCTTTCATGACGTTCACGAGTTTTGAATCTGCAATATCTAACTCTATGACCTTAACCCCTTTAGGAATAGAACTACGATGACCACGCGAAAAATTGTCAACTACAATAGGTGTAAACCCAGCCTGGATTAATGCTCTAACCGTATGACTACCTATATAACCAGCACCACCTGTTACTAAGATATTCATATACTTACTCCCCCTTAATAACTACAACTTTTTCATGGCTTGAAGTTTTGGACCAATCAAGCGTTTATAAACTTCAACACCAGGTTGATCAAAGGCATCAACACCGGCTAAAATCGATTCAAAATACACAGCCCAACAATGCATGAACATGATTTCCCCTAAATGGAATGCATTTAATGTTGGTACAGATATGGTCATATTAAAACGATTATCTATCGATAGTGCCTCACGATTCGCATCGAGCGCACTATTTAATATATCGCTAATAGGAATATCCCCTATGGCATCCAGTTTATCATATTCACTATATAAATTAGGAACAACTAGTGATGTATTCCAGTCTCGTACCTTAATAAATTGAACTACCTTATTGAGTCGCCCTTCTTGATGCTCTTGCACTTGAGCATGCATATCCATCGTGCCTACTGCAGGAACAGGTGTACGACCATAAGGGAGACATGTATTACTCATTTTACCTAATGATTCGGATAGGAGTTGTACATACCAATCAGATAGTGAATGTAGAGACTCACCATAGGGCATGAATACCTCGATAATACGTCCATATCGCTCAGACGCAATATATTTCAATAATGCACTAAATAGTGCAGGATTTTTATAAACATCCTCTTCTTGGCAAGCCATATCCATCGATGCAGCACCAGCCAAGAAGCCTTCGATATCAAAGCCCACAAGAGCAGCTGTAACAAATCCGACCTCAGTAAAAACGGAGAATCGGCCGCCTACTCCATAGGGAACGGAGAATGTTCTCCATTGATGCTTGATAGCCATATCATGAAGAATGGTAGGATGCGCCTCATCATTTGTTTCTGTAACAACAGTAACTTCATAATTAATATGGTTGTCTTCAAGCGCTTTTTGAAGAATCATAAAATTAGCCATCGGTTCAATGGTAGAACCAGATTTTGATGTAACTACAAGCATGACCTTATAGTCACTACCCTTTTCATCAGCCTGAGATACTAATGTTTTAATAAGCCCTTCCAAATACGGTCCATCCACATTAAAACCGGCAAAGTAAAATCTTGGATAGCCATTTCGTTCTTCATCAGTATAGTTATTCCAGAATGAACCACATTGCACATCAAATAGTACCTTACTACCTAAGTAGGATCCACCAATGCCAATGGATACAACTGTATCGATATGTTGACGAGCATACTCACCTAAATCATATAAACGAGCCATCATATCCGGTGTATTGATACCGTTTTCCGATATATATGGCAACTGATAAAACAAAATTGGTTCTGGTTGACCATCTTTAGAAAGGTGGCCTTCTTCATAACCTGTGGATCGCAAAATATTAGTATGACGCCATACATTTTGAATGGCCCGTTCAAAATTTTGTATGTCCCTTGCCTGTATGCAGCTTTCATTATAGATATTGTTATAATCTAGCTCAAATCCAGAATCTAACTGTAACATCAAGTATCTCCTTTATGCACCAATCCAACCATAGCCATAACCGATACCAAATACGGACCAAAGAATAGCGATGGGAATCAATAACTTAAATTTCAATTTTGCTGTTTTATGATGACATAGTACCATGCCTAATAATGCACCTATCCCTGCAAAGGCAAATGCTAAAAATAGCAATGTAAATTCAGAAATCCGCTCATACCCCTTTATAGCGGAAAACTTATCATATCCATATATACAAAAGACAATAAAATTCCATACGGCCATGGTAATCAGAAAATACGTTTCACTCATAATACTATATTTTATTTCCCCTTAAAATATGAGAGGGTATCACCCAATCCACGTTCCAACCCAACAGTGGCTTCAAATCCAAAATCCTTTTTAGCTTTTTCATTACATAAACGAGAATGGCGAATATCGCCAACTCGTTCTGGTTCATAATTAGTTACAATTTGTTTTCCACTGATAGATGTAAAATAAGCTACCAGTTCATTTACAGATGTACTCGTATTAGTAGAAATATTATAAATGCCTGTTAAATCAGGATGATTCATGGCTTTAATATTAGCTTCAACAACATCGGCCACATATACAAAGTCACGTGTTTGCTCACCATCCCCAAATATGGTAAGCGGTTTATCTTCATTAACGAGACGGTTAAAAATACTAATTACACCGCCTTCGCCACCATCACCTTGACGTGGCCCATATACATTGGCATATCTAAAGCACACTGTTTTTAATCCAAAAGCTTGTTCATAAATACGTAAATACCCTTCAGCTGTCAATTTAGTAAGGCCATAAAATGATGTTGGTTTACCAGACATCTCTTCTGTTAAAGGTAATGTATCGAGATCACCATACACTGCAGCAGAGGACGGCATTAGAAAATGTTCTACCTTATGCTTTCTAGCTGCTTCGAGCATATTGATTAATCCTATTAGATTCACATCACAATCCATCTTAGGATTTTCCATAGATGCTGGTACCATCGTTTGTGCCGCTTCATGAAATACTACCTGAGGTTTAAAATCTGCAAAAATAGAGTCTATGTTAGAATCTCTTACATCTACCTCAGCGAATGTAGCCTCTGGATTGACAAACTCCCGTACCCCTGTGGAAAGATTATCTATTACTAATACTGTATGACCTAATGCTATGAGTCGATCTACTAAATGGGACCCTATAAATCCGGCGCCCCCCGTTACACAAACACGCATTGTTTTCCCCTTTTATATTATTTACCTTTAGCTGCCCCTGCCTTCGCGAGTTGGTCAGCCATTTCATTATATGTATCACCTGTATGAGCATGTACCTTGTGAAAGCATACTTTCACATGTGGAAATATACCTTCACAAAATGTTGCATATTCGTTGGTTAATACATTATTTCGTTTCCACTTCTTCGTGGCCCACCTTTCTATCCCCATATAATCATAATATAAGGAACACTTTGGAATTCCATGAGTCAAAGCATACTGCATAACATGCATAGCGGCTAGTAACTCACCAGACACATTCCAAAACTCTGTATATTTCGCATCCTGTGTGCCGAACGAAAATGTTTCTTTATTACCGTTTAGAAACATTATACCTCCGGAACCTACGGATTGGTTATATTTATCATAACTACCATCGATATAAGCAATTAAATGATTGAATTCTGAAAAATCAGGAGCTATAGATTTTTTTGCATCAGTTATTTTTGATGTCTTTGATGCTGCAAGATAGTCTCCGATGCTCATCCCTTCATCACCTATAAAAGCCTGAGCTTCTGCTTTTGTAGGAAACGATTTATAGATAGCACCACCAAAACCTTTGACCTGTTTTTCACAATCGCTCCAAGTTTCATAAATACCTGGCGTACGGCCTGCTTTTACAGCATAAAATTTCTTCGCCATACAACCTCCTAATGCTTCATGGTAAGCGGTACAAATTCAGCATTTACTACAGATTGTAAATCTTGTGGATTAACATGCATCTGCATGCCTCGTAAACCAGCACTAACATATACAGCCTCTTGAGCTTGCATCGTTTCATCAAAATATGTAGGAAATAGCTTTTTCATACCTACCGGCGAGCAACCACCTCGTAAATAACCAGTTATACCTAATAAGTCCTTAACATGAATTAATTCAACTGATTTATTACCACTGACACGAGCAGCCTGTTTCATATCTAGTTCTTCAGCTACAGGAATACAGAATACTACATATCCTGTTTTATCACCCTTGCCAACTAAAGTCTTAAATACTTCTTTTTCATCAAGACCTAGTTCATCAGCTACATGAATACCCTGACCTCGTTCTTCAGACCATTCATATTCATCAATCGTATATGCTATGTGATGAGTATCTAATATGCGTAATGCATTTGTTTTTTTATGCTTTTCCTTACTCATACAAGAGCCTCCTATTTATTAACAATTTTATTTATATTCTTTAATTCAATACGTAAAGTACCATCATCATTAGTTTTAATTTCGATAAACTCTCGATTTTGCATATATTCTACTGGGAACGAAATTTCTATGCCTGTATCGGTTTTAATCTTATGATGTTCGCCTACCTTCGTAGCAAATTCACGATTTACCGGTAAAGGCCGCATCATATCCTGTTCAGCTAACTCCTTTTTAGCAGCTTCTTGTTGAATGGGGTTAGACTTAAATACCTCTTCCACAATGCGAACAGGATTAACCGTATCAGATACTTCTGCATTTTTAGCAATCATAGACTTTGCCATCGTCAGCTCTGCTACACCATCGGATTCGTACGCTTGAGCCACCTTATCTATAATGGTTTTTACCTTTTTAACAGTATCTCTAGAGGATTGATCTGTACCGAGTTGTAACACCTTATCTGCTAAGATATAACAAACTTCACCGTCATATTCACCTTTTGGTTCAAAAATACGAACAGATAAATCCAATGTATTTATGGCAACAAAAGCTCGCAACTTTTGTGTCGGCATCGGCAATACCGCCTTATGTGGTACAAGTTCTGTCGATAAGGAGCCATCATCTTCACTAAACAATTGATGCGTAAAGGCATCATGAGCCTGACATAATAGCATACAAATATAGGATGTGTCTGTCACCACATCGCATACAATAGTATCAATGACAACGCCTACTGTGGCTTGCTTCATATAGTCAAAGGTTTTCTCCCCTAACTCTTTTGCTAACGTGATAAAGGAGATTTCACCAGATTTATATTCACCGATTCGCTTTCCCATAGGGCTATGTGCATGTAACGTCCCTGTTCTCGCACCGGGATCTTTAAAAGCTTTCGTTACATGGCCTGCAATATAGTCATGTATGTCTTGCTCACCTATTTTTAATTCATGTTCAGAATAGACCGCTAAAGATGATGTAAAATCAAAAATCTCTAGGGCTGCTTTATTAATTTGCATGATAACTCCTAAAGGATAAAAATATTACTCTTTATTATACCATTCTTTTAGCAATTCTTTGTCTATTTTTGAACAATCTGTTAATGGTATGGCATCAATATATCGTAAATATTTAGGTTGCGCCTCATGAGGAATAGCTCTACGCACATCGAATTCTACCTCAGACACTGTAACGCCCTCTGCAGGTACGATAAAGGCCACAACCTCTTCCCCTCGTAATGGATCAGGCACACCTATGACTGCAACATCCTCTATAGTTGATAAGACTTGTAACTGCGATTCTAAATCTAATACAGCAATCTTATAACCACCTCGGTTAATAATATCTCCATTACGACCATCAAATATAATGTAATCTCCACACCAATGGCCCTTGTCACCAACTGTTACCATCCCATCAAGTCCGCATATACCAAACCGTGTGGATACATAAATATAATCATCTTTTATGTCAACAGTGACTCCTGGAAATGGACGACCTACGGTACCAGGATACGTATGCCATTCTTCACCAGTACAATGGCTAATATAGTTTAGCTCTGATGCTCCATAGTACAGAATGAATTCCATCGTTGGATATAGCATGTGTAGAGAATGTAATAATTCTCTATCTACAACTTGTGAGCCTGCAATAATATATTGTACACAAGAACAAGTACTGCTATTCCATCGTAATAGTAAACGCAGTTTTGTAGGCAACATATAAATATGAGTGCATTGATAAGAATGAATCAATGATTGCCATCTCTTCGGTTGCATTTTATCACTCGTTACGATTTGACCGCCAGCCCATAAGACAGCTAACATCATATTCGTATTGCCTGTAAAACTAAAACTGCCATGTACAAATATACGCGTAGCATGATTAATATGAAAGATATCATTTTGTATATCAAAATAATCCGCCCAGGATTTTTCAGTTCGCCACAAAGGTTTTGGCATGCCTGTTGTTCCAGATGTAAGGACGCCAAACTGCGCTTCTATCGGAATATCTATGGAACCAAGTAGACGCATTAATCGACTGCGATATGTATTATCCATGTGTGGATGAGAAACAATAGGAATATATCCACGATGTAAAGCAGCTAACCACAATATCAATTGTTCATATACAGACTCTGTATCTATAAAAATAATATGACGTTTACCGTTTATAATTGATGTAATACAGTTGTCATTCTCTATCTCTTGTACTCTTTTAACAACATCATCATATAAATCCCTATAAGTATGTTCAACCCCATCTACTATAATGGCAGTATTCAATTTCTGCTTATGACCATGGTTAAATATAGCCTGTAATATCATATTCATCGTAAAATCCTTATCTACATACGCTCAATAATCATAGCGGTTCCCGTACCGCCGGCGCCAGCAATGGCACATAGTCCATAGTGACCATTACAGTACTCTAGAGCTGCCATGCAATGTATCAAAAGCATAGCACCAGAACAACCATACGGATGCCCATAGGCTAGTGCACCACCAAGCATATTATATCTATCAATAAGATTCGGGTATTCTCGTCCAAATAAAGCAGAAATGACAGCGAACGCTTCATTCCATTCAAATATATCAATTTCAGTTGGAGAAAGACCGGTAACATCTAATATTTTCTTTGTACTTAACAAAGCACCTTCTGGACTATATAGAGGCTCTCCCGCCCAAGGCATGGCATGCACAATCCTAAATGGTCCTTCTTGACTGCTCAATGTAACAAAGGCTGCACCATCATGAGTAAGGCATGCATTCCCAGCAGTTGTGATAGAATTAGGTCCTAATAAGGGCTTCATACGATTTAACAGTTTTTCATTTATAGATGGTCGTATCGATTCATCAATACAGCGCTTTCCGTCTATTTCAATGTCCAGTATATATGGTGAAAGTATTCCTTGTTCGCGAGCATGTTGTGCACATTGATGGCTCCTAATAATGTAAGGATTTAACTCCTCTACACCTACACAATGTTTTATCATGGTACGTTCAGCCCCTTCTAACATTGCTAAAGGCGATATTTCCTTTGGTGCAAATTGTGCCACCATATAATCACCACAGCGATCATCATGGTCGGCATATGCCCTTAGTGGTTGTAAAGATGAGCTTTCAATACCACCAGCAATGACTGTATCCATCATTCCTGATGCAATATGAGCATAGGCCATCTCAACGCTCATCATACCTGATGCACATTGCATGTCTACTGTAACTGCTGGTATCGTATTAGGTAAATGACTATAAAGCCCCATCAATCTAGCAATATTCCCACCAGTACCAACTGCATTGCCACAAAAAATGGCATCCAACGAAGATGCTTTTTTTGAGTCAAATAGCTGATTTAATACCTTGGCGCCAAGTAATTCAGGGCGTATTGATTTATATTGTCCGTTAACGACACCAATGGGGGTGCGTAATCCATTATGAATGAAAACAGGCATAGCATTACTCCATATAAATAAGGAGGTGTACTAATAACACCTCCTACACATATCATCATATTTTAATTTTTGTAGCTAACCAAGAGGCAACTAAACATTTAACAATGTCACCAGGAATATATGGAAGCATCACAATAGGTAGAGATGCCCCAAATGGAGTACCTGTAACAATCATAAATCCAGCAACACCAAAAATATATACTACAGGGATTGTGATAACTATTGAACGCCAGCTATAGGATAAGAAACTTCTAGATTTACCTTTACAGATACTTAACAATGTATACGCTATGGGCCAAGAGAAAATAAAACCGCCAGTAGGTCCGAGTAATTTACCCAATCCAGATGTACCGCCTACAAAGACTGGCAATCCTACGGTTCCAAGTAGTACATACACGATAAATACAATTAATGTATCCTTAGGGGATAGTAATAGACCCGTCAAAGTAGCAACTAATGTTAATGCTGTCACCATAGCAGGGCTAAATGGCAATGGAAATGAAATCCATGCTGATACACACAAAAGAGCTGTTAATAAAGCCATTTTTGTTAAACGTCTTGCTTCCATAATATACCTCATTCACATAAAATCTTAATTCATTCTATGCTCATCATAGAGACGAGCCTTAAAAAGAATCATATCATCTAACGCGCCAACTAAGACATTACCTTCACGTTGGCTTTCAATAGAAACACAATCATTAGCAAGCATAGGAGATAAAAAACGAATAGACATGCCTACCTTTGTGTTACTATTTATCATATGCATCCAAAGATACTCAAGTATAAGTAACCCTGGCACAATATAAGGAACTTCACGATGAATACGATTGCGATCATTTACATCCTCTACAAATTGTATAATTTCATCATTTGTAAATGTAATACGTTTAAGTGAATCATCAACTTTAGGAGTCTCCCGAATTAGTAAAGGTCTTGTTAGTTGTAATAAATTAACCCATAACGTACCACTTGTATTGGACATACAAACGGATATATGATTGCCTTTATACTCTACACCATGAAACACAGTTTCATCTGTGCCTTGCGTATCAAAATAAGCCTTCGTAATAACGCAATTAGTAGGTAAATTTAACGTTTCTTCATCCGTTAAAAGAGCTAATAGATCTCGCATATTACTCCTTATAATTTAATCAGTATAATAATAGTTTTATACCATTACTATTAAATTATAATCAACGGAAACACTATAGTCAACCTAGTATGACATACGAGTTAACAACAAAAGCCACCATTGATAATCAATGGTGGCCTCAATTTTATATTTAAATCCAAAGAATATATAAGCTATTTTATAACTTCAATCCTTTTAAATATTCCTTAAATGCTGAACCTAATTCTTCATTCCGAAGCGCATATTCCACGGTAGCTTTCAAATAGCCTAATTTATCACCTGTATCATAGCGAACACCTTCATAGGCTAAAGCGTAAGTATCTGTTTTGGATGCAGCTAATGCATCTGTTAGTTGTACTTCATTACCTACACCTGGTTTTGTATTCTCTAAGATATCAAAAATATCAGGCGTTAAAATATATCGACCAAGAACTGCTAAATTGGACGGTGCCTTATCAACACTTGGTTTTTCTACTAATCCATGAACACGATACAAGTTATCTGCCAACGGTTCTCCGGACACAATACCATAGGAGCTTACCTTTTCATTCGGTACAAATTGAGCACCTAATATGATACCTGGATGTTGTTCATAACAATCCATCAACTGTTGTAAGCATGGTTTTTCTGGATTATAAACAATGTCATCACCTAATAATACAGCAAATGGCTCATCACCAATAAACGCTTTAGCACATAATACGGCATCACCTAAACCACGCGGTGATTTTTGACGAATAAAATGAATTTTAATATCTGCCAAATCTTTTACCATGGCTAATTGTTTATTTTTACCTTGCTTTTGTAATAGCTCTTCTAGCTCGACACTGCTATCAAAATGATCTTCTATGGCGCGTTTGCTACGACCTGTTATGATAAGAATTTCTTCGATACCAGAATCGAGTGCTTCTTTTACAATATATTGAATCGCCGGTGTATCAACAATAGGCAACATTTCCTTTGGTTGTGCTTTCGTAGCTGGCAAAAAACGTGTACCGAAACCAGCTGCTGGAATGACAGCCTTACGAATAGACTTCATGTGTATGCTCCTTAGAAATCTTTACCAACGAATTTGATTTTCCATTGGTTATTGTTATTTTTATGAGAATCTTTATATGTTAAATACATATCAAAGGAATGCAAATCACGATGGTATGTATAATAGATAGAATCCACATCGCCACTCATCATATTTTGTTTAACACTCACCGAAATATCATCGAGACGTGTCAATTTAAAGGAACCACCATAGATGAGCTCCTTAGGAAGCTCTGTACTATCAAAGCGATATGGCGAGTTGTTATAGCTAATATTGCGTTGATTATACGATACCCACGCATTAACTCTAGGTCCTACAGCTGTACGGAATTGAGCGCCCCAGTACGGCATGCTACGTATCGACTTATCATAGCCATAATAATCGCGTTGATAACCGCCGAAGAATCGCAAAGTACCATCTTTCCAAAGATTGATAGGATCATGGGATACTTCTACCTTATAATCCTTATGGACACCCTTTACAGAGCCTTCCTTCCAATAACCAATGCTTGTTTCACCACGTGCAGTAAATGGAGATTTACCAATATGGTACGTATGTGTATCAAGACGTAATTCACCGATTTTTTCTACCCATACAGTTTCATCATTATATTCATTGGATACTTTACTATACCCTATGGATGCGGTTCCCCAAGGTAAGAAATAGCGATATCCAATTTGAGGCTTAAATCCAGATTTTGAATACCATTTGTAATCAAAATATGCTTCACCAGATTTACCCATTGGTATTTCCGCATTACCACGCAATCCAATGCCATCATCACTATTATAAATAGGACGAGGCATAATAGAAAATGCACTTACTTTACCTTGTTTATCTCCACGTATAGATTTGGTGTAAGATTTCAAGCTAAAAAGTTTAAAATTCTTGATGTAAAAGCTTGGATGTTGAATAACCACCTTATCACCAGGGTAAATTTTAATGTCTTCCCCTTCAATGCGGTAATCAGGTGTATGTTTGAATGCCATCGCATGCTTAGATGTAATCATACCTTTTTCGATGGAACCGGTTTGGCCATCATAGGATAAGTTCTGCCCCTTCACATAATACGGATCAGACCAGCCTTGCGTATGACCGGCATCAAAATGTTGGTCACTGGTACGATAGGTCATAACATCACCAGTAAGATCTTTTGTTTTACCACCATCTTCTAAATAGCGATACGGACCATCAGCAGTTCGATACTCTGTGGTTTTTGTATTACCAGTGATACGATTAGCTAGTAATGTGCGATTACCTTGTGTAACCACTACATTACCAAAAGCATTTACATCGCCAGTACTACCGGAATATGTCATCTTATCTGCATCTACACGAGTTGGTAACTTTTCTGTCGGTGCAGTAATCGGTGAAGCACCACGACGAACAACACGAATATTGCTGCGTTCAGGTGTCGAAGGTTGTTGCAGTTCACCTGGATAGGATTCAGATATACTATCTAAACTATCTTGATATGTAATTGAGTCTGAAGCAGCCCACGCTGGCTGGGCTAAACAAAGCAAGCATGCTGCCACGAGCCATTGTACTCTTTGTTTCCTCATGGTTACTAAACTCCTCTATTGGTTACGCTTTACTACGACGATTGGTTGTGAAACATTTTCTGCTGTATCATTTGTATCTTCTACTTCTTCTGAATCAGCAGTGTTTGTGTCTTCTTCGTCAGTGTTCACAGTTGAATCATCTGCTTCATCCACAGTGCTATCTACGGAATCATCATTCGCAGTCGGTACTGTCACGGCTTCAGCTAGTTCATCATCACTATGAGCTAACCCATCACCACCAATAACAAGACCTTGAATCGATACAGAGTCTTGAGGTTGAATAAATACAGTGGAGCCTACTGGGTAATCAATATTTTTACCCTTAATGAAAGCACCACCTACTAAACCAACAGGGCCAAGTAGAACTGCACCAGCCACAGAGGCACCAGCTGCTTTAATTTCGCCCTTTGTTTTTTCCTTAGCCTCATTACCTTGTACAGCAGTAAATTCTGTACCATCAATAGCAGGAACAGAGTCAAAAGTTATATCTAATGCACCATTACGTCCAAAAGAGCGCGCTTTTTTCAAGGATGTAATCGTTGCAGAACCTACAGTACCAGCTGGCACCAACAATACATTGCCATCCATTACATTTTCAGCAACAGTGAATTTAATTGTATCTCCTTCATGACTTGTTTTTGTGGATACCGCATCATTTAGTGTTACCTTGAACACGTGATCAGAAGATAGTGTTCCTACTTGATTTGTAAGAGTTACATTACTACCATATACCTTGGTTTTCAAGCTAATAATACGTTTTTGTAATGAACCTGTTGAAATTCTACCATTCACACTACGTTCCATCTTTTCAACACGTTCTACCAAGGAACCATCATTAATGCTGTTTTGGTATGTATATTCAAGTGCGTCCATTTCTTCACGCAATGAAATATTAGTACCACTACCTTCAACGGAATCATATAAAGAATCTACACGTTTACTCAATGTAGCAGTATTGCCAGAAAATCCGTTGCCGTATACAGTTTCATCCAATTGATTAATACGATCTACAACGGCACCATCTTGAGGTGCACCATATACGGTGCTTTCTAATACTTGTGTTTTTTCCGTTACTGTACCAGGTGCAGCAAATGCGGTACCTGTCAATAAAGATGCCATCAAAAGTGTAAGTACTTGCTTCTTCATATAATCCTCCACAATTTATCCGCTATGGGACATATACGTTAAACAGCACAATAAGCACGGGCCTAAGACCGTGCTTATTTTCTGAGTACTTCTAAGGAAGTATCTCAGTGGCCATTAAATTTTTAAATCAATAAGTGCAGATACACCTACACCTTGAACACGGGAAGCGCCCACTGGATTTGTACTATCTACTGGTACTAAACCTTTAACACGAACCATGCCGTTAAAGCTACCTTCAACTTGAGCAACAGCCTTAACTTGTTCGATACTAGATGCAGGGCCTGTTACTTGAGCAGCACCAATGTACCCTTTTGTACCAATACTAATGATAGGTACAACCTTTGTAGTATATTCAGTACTCAAATTATTTTGTTTTAGTAATTTATTTAAGAAAGAATCAATTTGTGGACCAAATTTACTAACTAGAATGCCAACGCCACCAATTTTAGCAGCACCACCAAGGATACTACTTAAGCCGCCAGCTTGAGTAGTTAAAATGCCACCAAATGCAGTTGTAGTTAAACAAATTCCTAGAACAGCGGTCATAATTTTCTTTTTCATGATAAGCCTCCTAATAGATACTTATATTTTAACAAATTCTATACATAGTTTCTAGTGAAAGTATAAATACTTACACTTAAAGATAGTAAAATTATATAAAAATACAATGAGTTTATTATGAATTTTATGCAATTTAATTTTTAGCTATGTTTTAACCGCAAATCATACAATTATAACCAGAAGACTTAACAGATTCGAGGCACTTGATCTTCACCCAATAAATCTACTAGACGAACACCGCCAATCGATGTTTGTAGGCCTACTTTACCAATATTTTTATCCATGGTTACACCGATATGAGTCGCTTCACGGCCTTCTGGATAACTATGTAAAATATCTAGCACATCATTTGTTACAGACGGCTCTACAACGAAAATACATTTACCTTCATTTGCTAAGTATAAAGGATCGTAACCTAAAATATCGCAAACGGAACGAACTTCATCATGAATAATAAGCTTAGATTCCTCAACCTTTATCCCCACTTGACTTTGTTCGGCAATCTCTTTAAGAACAGTACCCACACCACCGCGCGTAGGATCACGCAATAGTGCAACCTGAGGCCCTACTGCATTTAAAACAGCATGAACCATATGGTTCAATGGAGCACAATCAGTCTTAACAGAGTCTGATAATTCTAGCCCAAATCGTTGTCCCATGACAGCTATAGAGTGATCACCAATAGATCCGGACAGAATAATATCCATATTAGGTTTTACGAAATTCGGACCTATATTTATGCCATCTGGAATCATACCAATGCCGGCTGTATTGATATAAATTTTATCAACTTCACCTTTTTTTACGACCTTCGTATCACCCGTCACAATTTGTACATTCGCAAGCTTTGCCATATCAGACATAGTGCTTAAAATTGTTTCTAATTCGTCGAAAGGAAGGCCTTCTTCTAAAATCAAACCACAGCTAAGATATTGTGGAACAGCGCCATTCATAGCTAGGTCGTTAACAGTACCGCATACAGCTAATTTACCGATATTACCACCCGGGAAAAAAGTGGGCTGTACAACATAGGAATCCGTTGTGAAAGCCATTCGCCCTGAGTCTACCGGAAATTGTGCCCCATCATGTAAGGGAGCTAACAAATCATTAGTAAAATATTTTAATATAAATCGTTCTGTCAATTCGTGGCTAAAACGGCCACCATTGCCATGAACTAAACGAACTCGTTCCATTAATCCTCCCAGGCTAATCCGCCACTAGAAAAGCCATACTTATACCATGCAGCGCAACTACCTTCTACAGATACCATACAAGCACCTACTGCATGATCCGGTGTACATGCTTTTCCAAAAAGCGGACATTCATTAGGTTTGATTAACCCTTGTAATACGCTCCCACATTGACACCCTTTAGGATCAAGAGATGGTTTTTCTAACTGTATAGGTAACACCTTTTCTGCATCTAGAAATGCATAGTCATCATTAAGCTGTAACCCAGAACTTGGAATTATACCAATACCACGCCATGCATCATCACAAACATCGTATATTTCATTCATCATACGCACAGCCACAGGATTGCCTGCCTTCATAACAACAGAGTGATAGGTATTACCTACTTCAAAATGACCACTTTTCCGTTGTTCTAAAATATTGACGATAGCAGATAATATTTCTACCCCATCAAACCCAGCAATGCAGGATGGAATTTTATACTCATCTGGTAAAAATTGATACGGTTTTTCGCCAATGATAACACTTACATGCCCAGGCAAGATAAAGCCATCAATTTGTCCTACTTGTCGGTCTAATAAGCCGCGTAATGCAGGCGGAACCAATTTATGAGACACCAAGAATAATACATTTTTTACACCAGCCTGTGCTACAGCTTTCACAGTGGCACCGATGACAGCAATCGTCGTTTCAAACCCTATAGCTAAAAATACTATATATTTATCAGGATGTTTTTTACTTAGTTCCAACACTTCTAACGGCGTATAGATAACATGAATATGGGCACCCTGTGTTTGAGCTTCACTAAGACTACTATAACTCCCTGGTACCTTTAGCATATCCCCAAAGGTTGCAATAATAACATCATCACGTTTAGCATACTCTAGAGCTTTATCCATATACACTTGATCAGTTACACACACAGGACATCCAGGACCACTAACTAATTCTATTCCCGATGGCAATAATTGTCGTAACCCTTCTCTAAAAATAGATACTGTATGTGTACCACAAACTTCCATAAGTCGCACCCGTTCGCCAGGTGTATGTAGTTCGCTAATACGGCGTAATAAAGCATCAGCTGTTTTCTGTTTTTCCTGCAAAGTAAGCTTCTTCAAGTTCTTCCAACTCCCGGAAGGCATCTAAGGTTGCCTTCGCTTCTTCTTCATCTACAATTTGAACTGCAAAACCGGCATGTACTAATAACCAGTCTCCCACCTTTGCATCTGGCACGAGAAGCAAACTACAATCGCGCGTTGCACCTGTTAATTCTACTGTGCCAATGGCTTCATTAATAGAAATTAACTGTGCTGGTACTGCTAAACACATACGCCCTCCTTTTGTAAATATACTTATACATCTATTTATAACTATTAATCCAAATATTTTGATTAATTTAATTGTATCACAAAACTAAGAACTCTTATGTAACCAATGATACGTTTATATATTTTTTTGATGAGCAATCCACAATTGTCCCAACGATAAACCACCATCATTACATGGTACTTTTTTATTAATATATAATGTGCCATGGTGCCATTTATGTTGTAAGGAGGCTAGTAATCTGCGATTTTGAAAAACGCCACCACCGATACATACATCATCGATGCCATAGCGTTCACACAAATCAGCTCCAACTTCACAAATAGCAATGGCCAGTGTTTTATGGAAGCTCGCCGCTAACGAGGATACGCTTTCACCTTGAGAATAGCCATCCATAATCTGTTGAACTGCAGGCACGAGATCTAATACTTGCCCATCATAGTTAAAATCTAACAACCGACCTTCTTCATTTGCACATGCAGATTCTAATGCTATGGCGATTTGTGCATCAAAAGAGTGTTCATTTCCTAAGCCCAACAAACAACCAATTACATCAAATAATCTACCTGCACTAGATGTCATCATCATGGACATGTCTGATTGCAATGCCTTATCTAGAATTTGCCAGCCTTTAGGCAATGTGGTTAACCATTTTTTGTATATATTAGGTAACTCATCCCCATAATAATTCCGTAAGTACCATAAAGCTTGACGCCATGGTTCTTTTACCGCTTTTTCACCACCAGGCAAAGGCGCTAAGTGAATATGTGCAACACGCATATACTCTGCCCCATAGCACAGCATAAATTCGCCGCCCCAAATCGTATCATCGTCACCATACCCAGTGCCATCAAAACAAATTCCAAGAACAGGATATTTTAAATCGTATTCAGCCATAACAGCTGCGATGTGACTATGATGATGTTGGACCTCTATAGCCGGAAGATTTAGCGTTTTACTTAATTGTCGACCATAATTAGAAGAGAAAAATGATGGATGCTTATCCATGACAATTGCTTTCGGCTTCACATCAAACAGCCATTCATATCGTTCGATGGTCCACTCAAAGGTTTCATGAGTTGATTCACTTGCTAAATCACCAATATGAGGTCCTATCAATACTTCCTGCTTTTTATTAATCGCAAAGGTATTCTTCAAATCACTGCCCATGGCGAGTATTGGTTGATCTGTAATCGACTCACAATGAATTGGTTCAGGAATATACCCCCGACTTCGCCGAATCAAAATAGGTGTATCTTCCACCACTGATACAATCGAATCATCTACAGGCGCATAAATTTGACGATTATGCGTCAAAAAATAATCTGCTATAGTCTGCAATTCTGAAAAAGCTTTTTCATCATCATAAATAACGGAATCACCGCTTGCATTACCACTTGTCATAACCCATTTCGCATCCTGTGGTACTAACACATGATGGATAGGTGCATACGGTAACATAACACCAATTAAATGATTATTAGGGGCTACTAACTCACTTATAGACGCATGAAAATTATCATTTTTCTCTAATAAAACAATAGGCCTTGCCATAGAGCTTAATGCATCTAAGTCTCCATCGCTAACGACGGCAAAATCTTCTACGATATCAATGGAACCGGCCATAATAGCAAACGGCTTATCCTTACGATGTTTTCGCTCCCGTAATGTTTGTACTGCTTTATCATTAGTAGCATCACAAACCAAGTGATATCCACCAATTCCCTTTAATGCAATAATCGCACCATTTGATATCATTTCTCTAACAGTTTCAAAACAATCATCAACGATACAGAGATTACCATTCTTATCTAATAGTTGGTAGCTCGGTCCGCATTGTTCACAAGCATTTGGTTCCGCATGATACCTACGACCATTCACATCAACGTATTCCTCATGGCAAGCTTCACACATGGTGAAATCAGACATGGTAGTTCGTTCTCGATCATAGGGCATGGATTTAATAATGGAATATCGAGGTCCACAATTGGTACAGTTGATAAAAGGATAATCATACCTCCTACCAGATTCCTTCATTTCAGCCAAACAATCATCACACGGTGATGTATCGGCACTAATAAACGTGTTTACAGTACCATCCACAGGAGACTGAGCGATAACAAATTCCTTATCATCATCATTTACAGATGGATCAATCTTTGTAATGCTCACATGTGTGATACGGCATAATCGCGGCTGTTCTTCCTGAATCGTATCAACAAATAATTGCAATGTATCTATGTCGGATTGGGCCTCTACATATACACCGGAACTATCATTATATACAAATCCACTAATCCCTAATTGATGGGCCCACATAGAAACAAGGGGTCGAAATCCGACCCCTTGTACAATACCTGTAAATCGAATCCCCCAACGTTCAATAGTTTGTTTTTTATCCAATCTAGTGTCCATAGCGGCTCCTATTACAAAATATATCTTATTTAAAATGTCTATCCTAATGCTACAGGAATACTACCATCGATGCCAGCTTGTTCAAGTTCAGCTTGAATCATGATAGCACATTCAATTCGTTTCTTTTGTAGACGACAGCCAAACTCATAAGGCGTTTGTAAATCTCCACCCAATGTAATGTTATTGGCATGACAGCCACCAGAGCAGAAGAATTTAGCCCAACATTCTGCACAGGTAGGTTTTGTAAACACATGTGTGTTACGGAAATCCTTTGGAATTTCAGTATTTTTTAAACCTTCGTATACATTACCAAGTATATAACCATCTTTGCCTACAAATTGGTGACATGGATAAATATCCCCATTTGGTACTACCGCCATATATTCATGACCAGCCCCACAGCCACGCAAACGTTTTGCCATACAAGGTCCACGGTACAAGTCCATACGGAAGTGGAAGAAATTAAATTTCTCACCCCACCCGTCCTTTTGACGTTGCAAATATATATCTGCTAATGTTTCATATTCCTTCTCAAGCGTTGGCCAATCTTCTTCGCGAAGTACATAATCGCCTTCTTCACCTACTACAGGCTCCATAGATAAGTGTTCAAAGCCTAAATCAGACATAGCCAATACATCTTTAGTAAAATCAAGATTCTTATGCGTATATGTACCACGTACATAATATTCTAAACCATGACGTTGCTTTACAGCATTTACAAGATTTTTAGCAATATACTCATAAGAGTTAGCTCCACTGCCAGCGACTGGGCGCATAGCATTATGCACATCTTCTCGGCCATCTAGAGACAAGACCAAGCTCATTTTATGTTCGTTTACATAATCGATTTTCTCTTGAGACAATAACATACCATTAGTAGTCAACGTCAATTTAAAGATTTTATTATGTTTTGGCGCCTCTTGCTCGATATATTCTACAGTTTGTTTCACCACGTCCCAATTAAGAAGGGGTTCACCACCGAAGAAATCGATTTCGCAATGTTGACGAGTGCCACTCATTTGAATGAGAAAATCAACAGCACGTTTAGCTACATCAAAGCTCATCAATTCGCGTTTTACACCGCCGTAATCGCCTTGACTAGCAAAGCAATATTTACATGCTAAATTACAGTCATGGGCAATATTAAGACACAATGCTTTAACGATTGGTTTTTCCCCAACTACAAGCTTGAATTCGGTGCTCATAGGAGCAAAGAGTTGTTCTGCAGCGATGAGCTCATCTAATTCATCCATGATTTCATTTAATTCTACAGGATCCTGAGAGCTATCTAACGCTGCATGGACTGCATCACGATTGGTGCCGTCATATATATCTAATACTTTATCAATGAGTTCATCAATAACGTGAATGATACCGCTATTTACATCTAAACAATAGTAGTTATCTTTCATCCGAAACTTATGGATCATTGGTTTTAATTCTAACATGGTACCTCCAAATTATGTGTATGTGAAAGCGCTAAACTATATAGAACTTTCTAGATAATTGTACCACATTTTTTGTCCATCGTGCTAAAAGTCCTCATAAATATATACCATAAACAGTATGTATATATTACATACATAAAAAAAGAGAGCCATCGGCTCTCTTTTTATTATTTTTGTTTGCAAACTTGGTTGCCTACTGTACAGCTTGTTTTGCAAGCGGATTGGCAAGAAGTTTGGCATTCACCACAACCGCCAGTTTTAGCAGTTTTTTGTAAAGATTCAGTGTTGATTGTACGAATACGTTTAGCCATGATTATCCTCCTCAATACTTATTGTATTACAGTTATTTTATCATAGATATTCAAACTATGTAAAATATAAATTATTTTTGTACATCCTTACGCAATGCTTTTCGCAACGCCAATGCAATCGGTGTTACGATAACGCCTGCAAAGATGGCTTCTGGAATACCATGAGTAACAGACAATACTAAAATAGTTCCCATAACTTGATCAGATGAAAGATGCATTGCCTGTGCGAACATATCCGCATATATCACATAGATTAGTCCCATTACCATACATGTATGGAATATAGTGCCCATAAATGCAGAAACTATCAAGCGCGGACCTTGTGGTACCTTCCATAATGCTTTGTATACCAAAACAGCTAATACAGGGAATATAATCCGAGGTAATACTGATACTAACGGATTAATAAACAGTGGTGACAAAATATTTGGTGCCGTAAAATTTTGCCAGAAGCTATAGACACCAAAAATCAATCCTACGAACGCACCAACCTTAGGCCCTTCAACTAAGGCACCAATTAATGCTGGGACATGTAATGTAGTGACATTCAATGGTCCTAACGCCATAATACCATAGCCAGAAAGACCTAGAATAATGGTAATGGCCGCTAATAGACCCACAATGGTTAATTCGCGCAATGTTAAGCCCGATTTCGTAACGGTTTCCTTACTCTGTTTACGCTCCAATTGTGTCGCTTGTTGTTCTTGGATTGATACCTGTTGGTTACCATCCTTCACATTTTCATTCATAAAAATCCTCCTCCGCTCTCATTCTCTTAGGATATGAGTCGAAACTAGAAATAAAATTAACCTTTGCTCTTAGTAAGAGCTTTTATTACACCTATCTCTACTAATTTACCAATTAATACAGATACGATAATAAACACAAATTCCAGTAATCCTGGTGTAAAGAATACAAGTGGATTGCCTTGATAGATTGGAAATACCGTAGGTGCTATTGCTTTCACAAATTCCGGAATATACCCACCATATAATATATGACCATTCATAGCTAATAGCATAGCAGCAGTAACGACAATACGCAATAATCTCGTCCCTTTATATTCACCATTTCGAGGGTACATATAGAATGCAAAGACTAACATCGAAATGATGATGAATAGGAATTCCCCCACCAAAGCATTCAAACTAATGGTAGGGCCAAAATAAGCTGCCATGATAGGATCCGTTAAATTGATGTAAAAAATAGAACCTAAATAGATAAATGGAATCGGTACAATATACACGGCCATATCTAAAGCTTCATCAACCGCACCCCATCTATGGCGACGTTTGAAGAAAAATGTCATCAATAAAGCTACCAACTCAAGCAAAATCTGTATAAAAAAATATACACCTAAAAAGACTAGTACTATAAGCGCTTGATTTTCCAATGTTACATTGAACGGCGTAGTGAATAGATTAATAACCGTAAAAATAGCCCAACTGTATACATGGTACCCCATATGAATTGGCAATTCACCAAATTGTCCTTGTCGCATCCGTTGTAAGAGAACAGGTACCAATAGAGATAAAACGGGGAATGTGAGATAGGGAGATCCCAAACCGGTTTGATGTAATACAGCAGTCACTACACTTACAAAAAAGGCACTAACTAAAGTAAATACAATAAATTGCTTATTCATGTGAACCTCCCAGCAATTGAGAAATTAAATAAGCTATAATGAGAACAATGGTAACTTGACCATACATACCGACAAGGAAGATAATATCACGTCCAACGGATGGCAAGCCCCAAAGCCAATTTAAATCCAACCCAAGAAACATTAGCTTATAGGTAGCAAACTGAATAACAGCCCAACCCAGCACATATATAATGCGGTTAATCCGTTTGTTTTCAGCGCCAAATGTACTAGCTTTAAACGATAAATAGGCCCAAGGGATACACAAGGATAGCAATAAATACCATACCAATGCCACTGTAGCACTAGATCCATTATGAATCATATAAGAAATAACAGGAATGGCCACGATAAATATATTCATATATAGTGATCGTTTACAAATATCTAATATAGTGTTCATATACGTTCTCCTAAGATAATTAATCACTTGATATTGTACACTACACACCAGTAAAATGCCACAAAAAAAGACCTCTTATAGAAATTTTCTATAAGAGGTCTTTTAATAAAATCCATGTGCGAAACAGGAAACAATCAAGTATTATGCAACAGTAGATTCTGCAGTAATATCAATTGTATGTTTGTCTTCAGGTTTTTCTTCTTTCAACAATGGAGTCATGCTTTCAATACCAATACCCAATGTGAATAGGTTATGTAACCAAGCAGTTTGACTTGGAGGCATGAAACCAAGTACGCCACCACCTACAAGAGCACCATTGAAACCAACAATGCCATTGTAATTGGACTTGATGCGTTTCATCAAGGCCATAGAAATGCGGCGTAACTCTACAAGAGCTTGTAGATTATCAGAAGAAATCGTAACATTCGCAATTTTTTGTGCAATAGGAGCACCTTCATTCATTGCGATGCCTACATGTGCTTCAGAAATAGCTGGGGAATCATTGATACCATCCCCTACCATCATGACAGTATAACCTTCAGCTTTTGCTTGTTTTACATAAGCTGCTTTATCCTCTGGCAATACCTCTGCATGCACTTCATCGATACCGAGTTCATCAGCTACGCGTTGCGCATTGCGTTTGGAGTCACCAGTCATCATGACAATCTTTTTAATGCCTAAAGCATGTAAATCAGCAATAACTTGTTTAGATTCATCGCGTACAGGGTCTTTAATACAAATAACCGCTGCTAATGTACCGCCAATAGCGAGGTAAATATGGGAAGATGAATTTGGCAAGTTATTGAATTTTTCTTGTTCATCTGCAGGAATCTTTGTTTTTTCATCATCAAAGATGTAGTGAGCACTACCAATGCGTACACGGTAGCGGCCAACTTTAGATGCAATACCATGAGCTACAACGTATTCTACGTCAGAGTGCATTTCCTTGTGAGGCAAGGAATGATCCTTAGCAGCACGTACAATTGCTTTTGCCATGGAATGAGGGAAATGTTCCTCAATACATGCAGCCAATTTTAACATTTCATCTGCATCATGACCATTAAATGGAATGATTTGTTCAAACTCAGGTTCTGCTTTTGTAAGAGTACCTGTTTTATCGAATACAATCATATCTGCTTGTGCAATTTGTTCTAAGAATTTGCCACCTTTAACTGTGATACCGCGTTTAGATGCTTCTTGCATAGCGGAAAGTACTGCCAATGGAATGGATAATTTTAGAGCACAAGAGAAGTCAACCATAACGAAAGACAATGCTTTCATCACATTTCGAGTCAACAAATATGTTAAACCAGCACCGATAAAGCTAATAGGCACTAATTTATCAGCCATGCGGTATGCTTGTTGTTCCATACCGGATTTCATTTGTTCAGACTCTTCAATGAGGTTAACGATTTTTTCGTAACGAGAAGATTTAGATGTGCTACGTACTTCTACAATAGCTTTACCGTCTTCAACAACAGTACCTGCATATACAGAACTGTCTTGATCGCGACGAACTGCTTCTGGTTCACCAGTCATGGAGCTTTCATTTACAAGAACAACACCATCGATTACAGTGCCATCCAATGGAATCACTTCACCTTGACGGATAATGATTTTATCGCCTTCCACAACTTCGTTAACAGGCTTGCTCACTTCAATGTCGTCAACTAAAACCCATACTTTATCAACATTCAAAGACATGCTTTGAGCAAGATTCAATACAGATTTACGGTGAGTCCATTCTTCTAAGATATCGCCAATACCTAATAGGTACATAACAGCACCAGCTGTAGGATAATCTTTTTGAAGTAAAGCTGCACCAATAGCAACACCATCGAGAACCTCTACGGTTAACTTACGTTGCCACAATGTTTTAATCGCTTTGCCGATAAATTTAATACCGTCAAACCATGCCCATGCTGCCGCAATCGGTGCAGGTAACACTGCTTTTTTACCTAAGTAAATAGCAGTGCGATTAATCATCATTTCACGATATTTTTTATTTACCAAGCGCGGAGAGTATTCATTCAAAGCAGGAGCTTCGGACAAATCTAAATCGCGTAGACCTAACACCGCATCACGTACAGATTCAGAATCGCCAGTATGTTTAATGACGATCTGACTGCTACGTGTATAGAAGGTTACGTCTAAAATTGCATCATTAAGTAATAATGTATCCTCTACATAAGCAGCTTCAGCTTCTGTAAAGCGATGACCTGTTACCTTAATATGCAAGCGATTTCTGAGTTTTCGTACAACAGAAAATTGTAACATAGTTAAATCCTTCTATTATTTATTTTCTTCAAAGATTTCTTCGTTGCGTGCTTCGTTGATTTCTTGAGCTTCTGCCAATACATCAGATGCGGAAGCTTGTACTTTTTCAGCAGTTTCCAATACAGTTTCTTTAGCGCGAAGGCCAGCTGCTACGATACCAGCATATACTTTTTTAGCGTCTTTAGAAGTCAACACTTTAAGACCTACAGTACCCAATGCAAGACCTGCTGCGAATAAGTTAGCGTTTTTAAGATTGTTTTGATTGAAGTTGAACATGATAATATCCCTTTCTACTAAATATATAAAAATTTACTTACTATATTTGAAAAGAGGAGCCATTATAGAGACCCCTCTTTCAAATTCAGAATTCGTATTAGCTTACTTAGCGGTACGTTTAATACCAAGCGCCTTGTTCGAACCATCACAGCTGCAGTTACCACCGCAACTAGAAGATTTTTTGGAGCCACCGCTACCACAGCCGCAGCCACCCTTACCAGACACTTGTTTATAAATTTTTGTACCAAGATAAGCCAATGCTAATATCACTATGAGTCCTATAATTAGGTTATCCATTATAATTCCTTCTTTCTCAATATCCACCAAATTTTCATAAATTGATATATGATAAATGAGTTAAAAGCAATATATTTGGATATTTCCCTTTTCTCATTATCATTTAACCACAAATAATGATAATTGGCAAGAGCTATTTTAAATTTTTTCTATAATTAAATTACATTATGTCAATACAATTTAGTTCTAGGTATCTAAGGAATGTAAACCATAGTGATTAACTACGCTTTAATTAGAAGCCTAGTGCCAAACCAATATTGTAGAAAATAAAGCATGCAATCCATGCGAAAGCATTTTCATAACAGAACATGAATAACATCCATTTCCAAGAACCAGTTTCGCGTTTAATAACTGCTAGCGCTGCGATACATGGCGGGTAAATCAAGATGAATAGCATTAATGTTAATGCAATCAATGGTGTAAAGTGTGGATCATTTTGTAAGTAATCAGTCAATGCTTGAGGATGATCTGTATCGCCACCTACTGCATAGATAGTACCCAATGTAGATACAACAACTTCTTTAGCCGCTAAACCAGCCACAAGAGATACACCGATTTTCCAGTCAAAGCCTAATGGTTTAAGAACTGGGTTGATTGCTTTACCGAACATAGCAGCATAGGATTGTTCCAATTTTTCAGAATTTTTTTCTTCGTCAATTTTTTGATTTTCATCATCTAAATTAGCGCTATTTTTATACATAGCCCATGCTACTGGGAATAATTGTTCATTTTGTTCTTTAATGTCATTGAACAATTCAGGTGCTTCAGAATCATCTTCTACTTCGATTTCAGGAGCAGCTTCTCCAGCATCCTCTGCTTGTGTAGTAGCATCTGCTACAGTAGATTTCATATTATCTACGATTTCATTAACTTGGTCTTTTTGTTCATCTGTAGCGATACCAAAATGAGCCAAAGTTTCTGCATCTTTCATTTCATATGTTTGAGCTACTTGATCATGCAATGCATCATAATCTTTGGAGTATTCTACATCCATTGGATATGTTGTGATGAACCATACGAGGATGGAAGCAGCAAGGATGAAAGTACCTGCTTTTTTAAGGTACATAATACCACGTTCAAACATATGAGTTAATGTAGCTTTTAAAGTTGGTAAATGATATGGAGGCAATTCCATTACGAATGGTTCTGCTTCGCCAGCAAATAAATATTTGCGGAAAATTTTAGCAAATACGATACCAAATACAATACCTAATGCATACACAGCAAATACTACAGTACCAGCCCATTCAGGAGGGAAAAATGCTGCTGCAAACAAAGTATAAACAGGTAAGCGTGCAGAACAACTCATGAATGGAGTAATTAAGATTGTTACCATACGATCTTTGTAGTTATCAAGGATACGTGCACCCATTACGGATGGTACGGAACAACCAAAACCTAATAATAAAGGAATAAACGATTTACCATGTAAACCACAAGCGCGCATTACACGGTCAATAACGAAGGCAGCACGTGCCATATACCCTGTATCTTCCAAGAAAGAGATACCAAGGAATAATAATAGAATTAATGGTACGAAGGATAATACAGCACCTACACCGGCGATGATACCATCAGAAATAAGTGATTGTAACTGACCTTCTGGAATAACTGTTACAACCCATGCTTGTAATGCGGTAAAGCCATCTTCAATCCAACCTTGAGGAATAGCACCTACAGTATTTACAAAGTTAAATAGTAACCACATTACAACCATAAAAATTGGCAAACCAAGAATACGGTGAGTTAAAATTTTATCATAACGGTCAGAACGCGTTTCTAATTGTGTAGGAGCCTGTGTTAAACATGTATTATATACTTCTACTGCGAAGCGGTGACGATATTCTTGGAATATTACATCAAGATCGACTTGATCTTTGATTTCTTCACGAATCGCTTTCGCTTTTTCAATAACAGCTTCTGTATTTTCAAAGCGCATAACTTTGCCAATAACGTCCGCATCTTTTTCTAACAACTTAACAGCAACCCAACGAAGTGGATATGTAACAGTACCAGCTTGTTTTAGTTCTTCTACAAGTTCACTAATTTTGCCTTCTAACAAATCACCATAGTTAATTGTTACACCAGGAGCTTTTTGAGAAGCAGCTACACTAACTGTTGCTTCTAGCAACTCTTTTGTACCAATATTAGTACGACCTACTGTGCTAACAATTGTAGCCCCTGTCATTTCTGCCATTTTTTTTAGGTCGTATTTAATGCCCATATCTTCAGCAACATCAGACATGTTTAGAGCAATAACCATTGGCTTTTCAAGTTCCAATAATTGTGCAGCTAAATATAAGTTACGTTCCAAATTAGATGCATCAAGAACATTAACAATTACATCTGGGTTATCATTTACGATAACATTACGCGCTACTAACTCATCCAAGGAACGTGCAGTTAAGCTATATGTACCTGGCAAGTCAATAAACAATAACTCATGGCCATCAAATTTCTTATAGCCTTCCTTTTTTTCTACTGTAACGCCGGCATAGTTACCAACGTGTTGCTTCGCCCCTGTGATATTGTTAAACATTGTAGTTTTACCACAGTTAGGGTTACCTGCTAAGGCAATTCGAATTTGCCCTTTTTCTGCCATGTGAACCTCCTATTGAACCTCTACATCAATCATGCCAGCTTCGCTATTACGAAGTGCTAATTCAAAGTTTTTTACTTTGATTTCCACCGGATCCCCCAAAGGGGCAAACTTCATAACATGGATTTTTGTACCATGTACAAGACCCATGTCAATTAGACGATGCTTAACGTTGCCACTGCCATGTAGTGTAACAATAAGACCAGACTCACCTGGTTTCATGTCTTTTAACTTTTTGATAGCCATACGACACCTCCTAATTATTGTACCTAACAACCTCATATTAAACACACCAAATAATAATGCGTATTAATATCTTAAACTATTATATCATGAGAGTTCATAATTTCAACAATAATTATCATTTTATTATTCAAAATATTTATACTTATTATTAAATATGATTATACCTATTTTAAAAATATACCAAACATACTTATAAAATAAGGGTCTATCAATTTTAATATTATATACACAATAAGATTTCTCATTACTGAAAATGATAATTAAGGTTATCTTGTTATCAATTTATTATATATTCATTCTCATTTTCATACTTGCGTTTTAAGAATTGCCTGTCATTATTAAAACTTCTAATCTCAATTTCATCCTTCAAATTCTCATTTTCTGAATTTTATTCATTTAATTAGATGTTATTCAACACTCATTATCTCCCCAGAATAATCCATAATGATATAAATTTGCTCCACTCTAATAGATTAGGTATAATTAATATAATATGTATTAAAGAAAGGACGACACATGAAATCTTTTAAATCCTTAGGCGTTTGCGACGAACTTATTAGCACCTTACAAAAACAAGGCATCAAGGAACCAACGCCGATTCAAGAACAATCGATTCCTATCGTCTTCAAAGGCAATGATATTATTGCAAAGGCACAAACAGGAACAGGCAAAACACTAGCCTTCTTATTGCCTATATTGCAACGCATTCACACAGATGTACATCAAGAACAAGTACTGATTATCGCACCAACACGGGAACTCATTAAACAAATTTCCGACGAAGCAAAGGTGCTAGGCGCTGTGTTGGATGTCGATATTCTTCCGCTCATCGGTGGTAAAACGATTGAATCCCAATTACAACAACTTGGTAGACGTCCTCACGTTATCCTAGGTACACCAGGTCGCTTATTGGACCACGCTAAGCGCGGCTCACTCCATCTCGATTCGATCCGTCGCGTAGTGTTAGATGAAGCGGATCAAATGCTTCACATGGGATTTTTACCAGACATAGAAAATCTAATCGGTCAAACAGATGCGAATCGACAATTGTTACTCTTCTCTGCTACAATTCCGGACAAGATACGCAACCTAGCAAAAGCATATATGACAAAACCGGTATCTGTAACAGCGGAAGGTAAACACATTACACTAGACTCAATTGACCAACGCGTATATATGATGAATCCAGAGGATAAAACACCTCGCCTCATCAAGATGATCCAAGAAGATAATCCATATTTGGCAATCGTGTTCTGTAACAAGCGAGAAGGCGCCATTCGACTATCCTACGAGTTGACAGCTGCAGGTCTCAACATTGCTGAAATGCATGGCGACCTAACACAGGGCCGACGCACACAAATACTTCGAGACTTTGCCAAGGCAAAAACACAAATTTTGGTGGCTACCGATATTGCAGCGCGCGGCATCGATATTGAGGGCATCACTCATGTATACAACTATGATGTACCTCATGATGTAGATTACTACATCCATCGTATCGGTCGTACAGGTCGTGCAGGTAATTCTGGTATAGCCGTTACATTTGCTACGCCAGCCGATGAATCTTGGTTACGACGCATAGAACGTGCGATTCAAGCAACCTTAACAAAATACACAAAAGATGGGCAAATCAAAACTAAAGGTAATGCCAGTACTGCGCCAAAACGCAAAAAATCAACATCAAAACCTAAAATCACAAGTTCCTATCAATCTACAAAAGCAAAAGCCCATAAGGCTCGAGGCCATAAGGGTTCCAATACTCGACAACGCCGTACCTCTACATCACAAACAGGTCGACGTGGCAATCGAAGATAACACAAAAATGCGTGTAGCATATCATAAGCTACACGCATTTTTTATGTGCAATTATTTATTTTGATTTGCATAGATACTCGGTACACCCTCTACATCCATGCACTGCGTCTTGCAAGCTAAACGATTACTACAAACCCATGTAGTACGTCCTCTCATCTGTTGCTTTACAAAATATCCTTTTTTGCATCGAGGGCATATATATTGCTTTGACTCTTCCGGAACCTCCAGATTTGAATCCTCGTTTTGACCACCACCTACAGGTTGAGTATATCGACAAGACGGATAATTAGTACAACCTAAAAAGGCGCCAAACTTACCACTCCGCCGTTGTAATCGCCCCTTCTTACAGGATGGACACTCAGGTAAATCCTTCAGATTTACTTGATTGGCATCCATAGGCCGTCTTGCATTTTGATTCGAAATGGTACGGACCACATTGGGCATCATTTGATCACGACTTACCAGTTTATCAAAACCAAGTTTATCAATTAAGTGTTGTAAAAATTGAATCTGATCTTTTAGGAATGACTCCAGTGTATCCTCCCCCTCACTCATAAGAGCAAGACGTTCCTCCCAAATGGCTGTTTCATCAGGATATAATAATTCATCAGGCAATGCATCTACCAAAAGATATCCCGTATCGGTAGGAGATAACACCTGTTTCTTACCAGATGTCTTCATAAACCCACGACTGATTAATTCATCAATAATATTTGCCCGCGTCGCTTCCGTTCCAATACCGGATACGGCCTTCAATTGTTTCTTCAACTCTTCATTCTTAACAAACTTATGAATTTCCTTCATCGCTTGTAATAATGTAGAAGGCGTAAATCGAGATGGCGGTTTTGTTTGTTTTGACTCTACAGCTGAATCCGTATATTGAACTGAGTCATTCTTTTTAACCGATGGCAAATGATCTGCTTCTTCGATAGCATCCTTTTTAGGCCCCGATTCTGCACCTCGTTCATCGGTTAAGTCCGGTTCATCACCATCTGCGTTAGTCTTAGACTTTTGACGCTTATATAAGGACTTCCAACCTTCTTCAATAACAACGCGACCATTGGCAACGAATTCTTCCTCGCATTGACCAACTACAATCCTTGTTTGCTCATATACATGTTCTCCATAAAATTGAGCAATATAGGCCTGACTGATGAGAAAGTAAATATTACGTTCTGCTTGAGTTAGGCTGTTTACATTACAAGCAACTGTGGTTGGAATGATGGCATGATGGGCAGTAATCTTTTTGTCATTCCATGCACGACTCTTAATATTTCTATCCGCATTTTGTGCCCATTGTGAAAGTTTTTCATCCCCCGATTGCGCTAAATTGCTGAGAATAGCCATACGATCACCATATTGATTAGGTGGCAAGTATTCACAATCAGAACGAGGATATGTGGTCAATTTTTTCTCGTATAATTTCTGTGCCGTATCAAGTACAGTTTGAGGGTCATAAGAGTATGCCTTCCCTGCCAACACTTGTAATGACGATAGTGATAATGGCAACCGTTGTAAATCTTTCTTCTTGGATTTTGTAACGGATTTTACCACGCCATCAAGGCTTGATGCTAGCTGTTGCACTAATCTTTCAGCAACCCCTTTATTAATGAGACGCCCATCTGGATCTAATCCTTTTTGTTCATCCTTAGGTTGCCACGTTGCCCAAAAGGTACCATTCTCATGGGTATATAAAATTTTAACGGTAAAATAATCAACCGGTTTAAAGTCGGCTAATTCTCGCTCACGACGTACTACGAGTGCTAGTGTCGGTGTTTTTACACGGCCTATAGGCAATGTTACCTTATTCCCCTTATACCGTTCAGATAATGTATAGGCCCTCGATAAATTCATCCCGATTAACCAATCTGCACGCGCTCTAGCTAATGCAGATTGATATAGATTGTGAAAGTCCTTATTATCGCGCAAATCACCTAATGCCGATTTTACAGATTTCTCGTCCAATGCATTTAATAAAATCCGTTGCACCGGTTTTGTATTGCCTACAAAATACAAAACCTCATCGACCAATAACTGACCTTCTCTATCCGGGTCTCCCGCGTTGACGATGATATCAGCTTTTCCAATCAGCTCTTTTACAGTTTCAAACTGTTGACGACTACTATCGGTTACGAGTAATTTCCACTCAATAGGTACGATTGGTAAATCTTGAGGGCGCCAGCGGATATACTTATCGTCATAGTCACCAGGCTCCGCTTGATGTAATACATGCCCTACAACCCATGTAACAATATCATCACCTTGAATGAAATAACCATTGCGCTTTTGTATATTCTTATTTTCCGGCAAACATTTACTGATTTCTCGAGCCATGGATGGCTTTTCTGCAATAAATAACCGCATGGTCCCCTCCTTAACGTACATATGACGACCATCCCCGTAGTCGCTCTTTGAAATCTCATTATACTACAATTTAGTGGTCATAACTACCAAAATCATGTATAATTTTAAAGATATGAATGATGTGAAAATTGTACAATACAATTAAACTTTCACAAGCGAAACAACAGAGGTGAATTATGACATTTTTAGAAGAAGTACAACGTCGTCGTACGTTTGCTATCATATCTCACCCGGATGCGGGTAAAACAACATTAACAGAAAAATTACTTTTATACGGTGGTGCCATTCACTTAGCGGGGTCCGTTAAATCTCGTAAAACGGCAAAACACGCTGTATCTGACTGGATGGAAATCGAAAAGCAACGTGGTATCTCTGTAACGAGTTCCGTATTGCAATTCGACTACGATGGATGTCGCGTAAACATCCTCGATACACCTGGTCACCAAGACTTCTCCGAAGATACCTATCGTACATTGATGGCCGCCGATAGTGCAGTTATGCTTATCGACGTAGCAAAAGGCGTGGAAGCACAAACTAAAAAACTATTTGCCGTTTCTAAAGAACGAGGTATTCCAATCTTTACATTCGTAAATAAAATTGACCATTTTGGTCGTAGTCCATTCGATTTGATGGAAGAAATCGAAAACGTTCTCGGCATCCGTACATGCCCTATGAACTGGCCTATTGGTATCAATGGCGAATACAAGGGCGTATACGATAGAGAACATGAAACGATCGAGCTCTTTGCTAAGGATGAAACACATGGTCAAGAAAAGTTAGCCTCTGAAAAAGGTGCATTAACTGACCCTCGCATGAAAGAATTATTAGGTGACGATGTATATCAAGCATTGCTTGATGATATCGAATTATTAGACGTTGCAGGCGACCCATTCGATTTTGATAAGGTGCGCGCCGGCGAATTGACACCGATGTTCTTCGGCTCTGCTATGACAAACTTTGGGGTAAAACCATTTTTAGAAAAATTCTTAGAACTCGCTCCATCCCCAGCTCCACGTCAAGCTATCGAAGAGGTTGTACAACCTACAAGCGAAGACTTCTCGGCATTAGTATTTAAAATTCAAGCCAATATGGACCCTAATCACCATGATCGCATCGTATTTATGCGTATCTGCTCTGGTAAATTCGAAAAGGGCATGTTTGTATTGCATCGCCAATCGAATAAGACGATTCGCTTATCACAACCACAACAATTCTTGGCTACAGAACGTACCATTGTAGAAGATGCGTATCCTGGCGATATTATCGGTGTCTTCGACGCCGGCACAATGGGTGTAGGCGATACACTATGTACACAAAAGCACAAGGTTACATTTGGCGACTTCCCTGTCTTCCCACCTGAATTCTTTGCTCGTGTATCTCCAAAAGATACGATGAAACGCAAACAATTCCAAAAAGGGATGACACAACTTGCCCAAGAAGGGGCTGTTCAAATCTTTGAACAACCAGGTGCTCTTGACTCCTTCGTAGTTGGCGCTGTCGGTATGCTTCAATTTGAAGTATTGGAATACCGCCTAAAAAATGAATACGGTGTCGATTTATTAAATCATACATTGCCATACAGTGTAGCACGTTGGATTGACGGAGACGTAGATACATCCACACTAAAAGGTCTAGATAATGCAATGATTGTAAAGGATAACCGTGACCGCACCGTTGTACTCATCGCCAACGAATGGCAAATGGGTTGGGTTCTAGAGCGTAATCCTGATGTTACTTTCTTAACAACACCAAAACTACATAATGAGATTTAATTAAATCTTAGTTCACTATATAAATGGCGAAGGTCCTTTCTATCGATCCTTCGCTATTTTATTCTCACATTTATATAATCAAAAATTTTTCTATTCTCATTAGAGGAATTTATAAGGAAGACGTAGAATATATAATCTATACATATTTTGTATACATGATAAATTCTATAGTATTTAATTGGTTGTTCATGATACAATGTAATAAATTATTTTTATTTGTTAAAAGGAGTGATTTTATGCCACTGATTGACCTAAAGTTAGTCAACGATGTATGGACACTAAACCTGTCCATGATTCAAACTGTGGGCCTCGCTGTAATTACCTTATTCATAGGTACTTGGATTAATAAACATTCCAAGTTTTTACAACGCATGTGTATGCCAGCACCAGCTGTAGGGGCTTTACCATTTGCATTTTTAACTGCTATTCTTTCTTATTATCATATCTTGGATATTAAATTTGAAGGTTCCTTGCAAACCTTTTTAATGCTTGCCTTCTTTACTACCATCGGGTTGATGGCTTCCTTAAAGGTATTGAAAAAAGGCGGTATTTTCATTATCTTCTTCTTCCTTGCTTGTGCCGTGTGGATTGTAGTTCAAAATACTGCAGGTATCGCTATTGCAAAAGCATTGGGTATTGAACCTATTATCGGTATCATGGCCGGTTCCGTATCCATGATTGGTGGTCTCGGTACGGCAGGTGCCTTCGGTCCATACTATGAACAATTACTTGGTATTCCAGGTACTGCATCTGCAGCCGTAGCAGCAGCTACATTTGGTATGGTAGCTGGTACGATTTTAGGTGCTCCAGTAGGAGAACGCATCATCAAAATGCATAAGGTAAAAACACCTTACGACAACCCTGAAACTATGGATGATGACAACATCGATTATATCGAAGATCACGTTGAAGGCGGCGGAAAGCAATTCAACTCTCAAGATTTGTTAACGATTTGTATGTGGATTGGCCTAGCTCTTGGCATTGGTACCATCGTAAGTGCAGGTTTATCTATCTTAACTCCATTACCTGCATACATTGGCTCTATGATTTGTGCAGCCATCATTCGTAACTTTGGTGACTTTACAAAATCCTACAAGATTAACGATGCTGCCCTTGATGCTGTATCTAATGTAGCATTGTCCCTATTCGTTACAATGGCAATCAATAGCTTGAAACTTGTACAATTAATCGACCTTGCATTACCACTTATTACAATCTTAGTTGCACAAATGGCGCTTATCTGTGTATTCGCATACATTATTTACTTCCTATTTGGTCGCAACTACGATTCCGTTATGCTCGGTGCAGGTGCTATCGGTTTCGGCTTAGGTGCTACGCCAAACGCATTGGTTAATATGTTATCCTTAGCAAGTAAACACGGCCCATCCCCTCGTGCATGGCTCGTTGTATCCTTGGTAGGTGCATTCTTAATCGACTTTGCTAATGCCTTTATTATTACAACAATGGCTGGCATTCTATACTAAAATGAAAGGACCCATTCGGGTCCTTTTTTATGCCAAAAGGTCCTAAGGATAATCCTTAGGACCTTTTAATTATATTATTTAATTAAGGCCGCCCACGCATTGGCTACATCGGCAAATTCTTGGAGGGTAAATGTCTCTCCTCTTCGTTGACCATCGATATTGGCTTTTGCTAAAAGCTCTTCAATTCGATCTTTAGAAAGCCCTGTCGTCTTCATTGTATTAGCAAATGTTTTACGTCGTTGCGCAAAACCGGCTTTCACAACGCGGAAGAATAGTTTTTCATCAACCACATCCACAGGAGGTTTATCACGCAATACACAGCGAATGACAGAACTCGTTACAGCTGGCGCTGGCAAGAAAGATTTTGGCGGAACATCTAACACGATATCGGGCTTAGTATAATACTGAACAGCCACCGATAGAGCACCGTAGTCCTTCGTACCTGGCTTTGCCACCATCCGTAAGGCTACTTCTTTTTGTACCATCACAACGAGGCGCTCTATAGGCAATCTACTTTCCAAAAGAGACATAATAATAGGCGTTGTAATGTAATATGGCAAATTAGCAACAACCTTGAACGGTTCATGATGCATAATGGACGGTACATCCAATTTCAACACATCCCCATGAACAATAGTCACGTTACTATATTGAGCTAGTGTCGTATCTAAAACCTCTAATAAACGCGTATCGAGCTCAATAGCCGTTACATTAGCACCACTTTGTGCTAAGCCTTGTGTAAGCGTGCCAATACCAGGACCAATTTCTAAAACAGGCTCTCCTTCTTGTAAATCCGCAGCTTTTACAATTTCATCAACAATGCCACGCTTAATCAGAAAATTCTGGCCCAACTTTTTGCTCATTTTAATATCAAAACGTTTACAGATATAATGAACTACTTCTGGACTCGCAATGATAGATTCAATCATGAATACTCCTATTCTAAATTTTGTTACGAATTTAATACTATATTTGTTGAAAGTATATTAGCATCTTGAAACGGCTTGTTCATATTCATCACGACTGATGCCATAATGATTGAGTCGATATAAGAACTGTTTGCCATTTCCATATCCTATACCCAAAGCAGCACCAACGGCAGCTCGTTTATCAGCACTATTAGGAAATCCAGAAAGGCCATGTCGTACAAGATCTGCCATCGTAAATTCCTCGCTGGATACCAATGATTCTGTATGGAGTACAGATAAAGCCTTTATAATAGACTCTGGCGAAGCTTGTTCGATACCAATATCATCATTTGCATAGGCCTCATCGCGAGGAACAAAGGCATGTTGTGCATTAGGAAATTTCTTTGTTAATACGCGACGTATACGTTCGCCAGCCGTATCTGGATCGGTAAGAATAATAATGCCTCGCTTCTCATAGGCTACGCGAATCTGTTCAATAACGCCCTTGCGCAAGGTAAATCCTTCCGTAGCAATACAATCAGCGTCAATAGCTTGATGTATACGTTGTATATCCGATTTTCCTTCTACTACAATAACCTCTTTTAACATAGGACCTCCTTATATCTATTATATTATTGTAACATATATAGCATTGCTTAAATAGGTGTAATAGTTTAGTATAATATTATATAAAACTATAAAAATAAGGAGATAATTGTGACATTACAACAATTGCGATATGTAACGACAATTGCCAACATCGGCAGTATTAGTGAGGCTGCAAAACGTTTATTCGTATCTCAGCCAAGCTTGACGAAAGCCATAAAAGAATTAGAAAAGGAGATGGGCATTACCATCTTCGATCGCACCAATAAGGGCATTACTGTATCTAAGGAGGGCGAGCGTTTTTTAGGATATGCACGCCAAGTATTGGAACAAGCTACGCTGTTAGAAGAACAATATAAGAGTAATAAAGGTGGAAAAAAACAATTTTCCATATCTACACAACATTACTCCTTTGCTGTAAATGCTTTCATCGATCTTATCAATCAAAGCGATGTAGACTCTTATGATTTCTCGTTACGGGAAACACAAACCTATGAAATCATTGATGACGTAGCGCATATGAAAAGCGAAATCGGTCTTTTATATTACAATGATTTTAATCGACCTGTTCTAGAAAAATTGATTCATACTAACGAATTAACCTTTACAGAGCTATTCACGGCTAGCCCTCATATTTTTATCGGCAAACAACATCCATTAGCTACTAAAAAAATGGTCTCTATGAATGAATTGGAACCATATCCTTATGTATCATTTGAACAAGGCGACCATAACTCGTTCTATTTTTCCGAAGAAATTTTTAGTACTGTTGTGCGCCCAAAACATATACGCGTCCGTGATAGGGCCTCCCTCTTTAGTCTATTAATCGGCCTCAATGGATACACCGTATCAAGCGGCGTTATCGATAAGGAGTTCAATGGTGAAAGTATCATTTCCGTGCCCCTAGCAGAAGAAGGCATCATGCATATCGGCTACATTACTAACAATAAAATGCAGCGCAGTCGTTTAGGACAAGGATATATTAATGCCTTAGAGCAATATGTAAACAATTATGGCAAACATATTCAATTGCCCACCGAAAAATAAATCTTTCGATTCTACAAATCAAAATAACAAACTAAATCAGTACATCCTCTATACAGAAGGATGTACTTTTTCTTTATAACTAATGCCATACTATATGGTTGCCTCCATAACTCTAATCTATACCAAACATTAACATATAGATATTTTTAAATATAGTTAGACTTAGCTATAATAAACCTATCGAAATTATCGGTTATACCGTTTATTATAGGAGGTTTTATTATGTCTAACCATTTAGCACCATTTCATTTTGATATTGTAGGTTCTTTCCTACGTCCAGCAGAATTAAAAGAAGCACGTCAAGCTTTCACAGATGGCAAAATCAGTCGTGAAGATTTAACAGCCGTCGAAGATCGCCTTATTACAGACCTTATCAAAAAGCAAAAAGCAGCAGGTCTACCTGTGATTACAGATGGCGAGTTCCGCCGCGCATATTGGCATTTAGATTTCATGTGGGGATTCAATGGTGTAAAAGAAATTGAACTTGAACATGGCTACAAATTCCACGGCCAAGAAACAGCACCAGGTTCTCTTGCACTTACAGGCAAAATTACAGGCACTAATCATCCATTCGTAGAACATTTTAAATTCGTAAAACAATTCGAAGATGAACATACAACAGCTCGTCAAACCATCCCTGCCCCATCTCAATTCTTAGCAGAATTATTCCGAGAAGATAATGGTACTGTAACACGTTCCTTCTACCCAGATTTAGAGGAGTTAATCCAAGATATTGCAGCAGCCTATCGTCAAGTTATAAAAGATTTATACGATGCAGGTTGTCGCAACATTCAATTTGATGATTGTACATGGGGTATGTGCTGCGACCATGGCTATTGGACTGGCCGTCAAAAAGATAAAAGTGTAACCATCGAAGGAGAAACAGCAAAATACTTGCGTGTAAATAACTTGGCTCTTGAAGGTCGTCCTCAGGATCTAGCTTTTACAACACATGTATGCCGCGGTAATTACAACTCTACTTGGGCTGCTAGCGGCGGCTATGAACCAGTGGCACCAATTCTATTTGCCAAAGAAAACGTAGATGCATATTACTTAGAATTCGACGACGAACGGTCCGGTGGCTTTGAACCATTGCGTGAAGTATCACCTAATAAAAAGGTTGTATTAGGCCTCATTACAACAAAACGTCCAGAACTAGAAGATAAAGAAGTGATTAAGGCTCGCATTAAGGAAGCTACGAAATACATTCCTCTCGAAAGACTTTGCCTATCCCCTCAATGCGGATTTGCATCCTGCGAAATCGGCAATCAATTAACCGAAGAAGAACAATGGGCCAAATTAGCATTAGTTAAAGAAATCGCACACGAAGTATGGGGTGATTAGATGACAGAACGCACAATATACTTAGGTGGTGGTTGTTTCTGGGGATTACAAGGTTATATTCGCCAAATTCCTGGTATAGTATCGACTGAGGTGGGCTATGCCAACGGCCCTACTACCAACCCAAGTTATGAAGATGTATGTCATGACAGTGGCCATGTAGAAGCACTAAAAGTAATCTATGATACCGATATATTATCATTAGATCATTTAATTCAGTATTTCTTGCGTGCTATCGATCCATTTAGCATCAATAAACAAGGTGGGGATGAAGGAGTTCAGTATCGGACAGGTATATACTATACAGATAGTGCTGATAAAGCAATTATCGAGACTACATTAGCACGTGCTCAATCCTTTGAAAGCAAGCCCTTCGCCATCGAAGTATTACCACTCGATAACTATTACTCTGCAGAAGAATATCATCAAGATTATTTAGACAAAAACCCTAATGGTTATTGTCACATTCCTCTCGGCCTATCCCAAGAGCCACTTATAGACGATAGCGCCTATAACAAACCGACCGAAAAAGACTTGCAAACTTTATCACCGCAAGAGTTTGAAGTGACTCAAAATGCTGCTACAGATGCACCATTTAGTCATGAATTGACTGATGAGTTTAAATCCGGACTCTATGTAGATATTACAACGGGTGAACCACTATTCGGATCATCGCGTAAATTCGAGTCACACTGTGGTTGGCCAAGTTTTACAAAACCAATAGCAAAGGATGTTATTCGGTATTACAAAGATGACTCCCATGGTATGCAACGTATTGAAGTGCGTAGTCGAATCGGAAATGCACACCTAGGTCATGTTTTTGAAGATGGACCTAATGGATCATTACGGTATTGTATCAATGGATCTGCGCTCAAATTTATACCTAAAAATGAATTATTAGGAACAAAGTATGAATACCTAATTCCTTATATCGACTAATATCTATACAATAAAAGGACGATACATTTCCTCGTTGGAAACTATCGTCCTTTTCTCATTAGGTTAATTATACAAAAAGGAGATATCACTTGGATATCTCCATTTATTATTAATATGAATTAATCGAGTACGTAAACTGTTACATCACGTCGACCAAAGTCCATGGCTTCACCATAGGAGTCCATAACAAGGTCAATACGATTTCCTACGATAGCACCGCCTGTATCAGCTGCTACGGCCTCACCATAGCCTGGAATAAATAAGCGCGTACCTAATGGAATCACATCAGGGTCAACAGCAACTACACCGCGTACTGCAGGAATGCCTGTAGCAGTAATACCAGCACCGTCGCCATCACCTGCTAAATAAGCAGATGCTTCCATAACGATGGAACGAGATGCACGGCCAGATACATTACGGGATGTCGTTACTTCACGAGTACCTTCTTTAATAATTGTAGGTACCATATTTGTCATTACAGACTTAGACAATTCATTCGTTCTAATAGCGGTGCCATTATTATATAATGTCTCAACCTGAACGCGTTCAGTGCCCGGTTGACCAACTTGAACAACTTCTTCTTCACCTTGAGCCATTGTGTCATCTTTTTGACGAATAACTTGAACTGGGATTTCTTGATCCACAGTATTCACTGCACGGCTTGTAACACGTACAATATTCACAGTACTACCAGCTTGAATAGCACCACTAGCTGCAGTGGTATAATTAGGAGCTTTAAAGCCTAATTCTTCTGCTAAATCCTCGGCTGTAGTTTGTGTAGTATAAACAGTTCTAGTTTTTCCATTTACTGTAACAGATACTGGGAATGCTCTTACTACTGTAAGTGTTGTCCCTTCTTGTACAGAATTAGAATCGCTAATTACTTTATCTTTCGGATTTAATTTAATACCTGCGTTACGCACGATACCTTCATTCGAATTTAAATGTGTTTTAACAGTATGAGCTGCACCATCAGCCATGACTGTAACAGTTTTATCGTTGTAAGAAAAACCAGTCAAGGTTATTGCAGTTACCATCAATCCAGCAACCACAGACGATATATATCGCTTGTGCGTCTTTTGAATTCTCATTACGAAATACCTCCTGTAACAATCATATTCTACTACAGTTAGATATAACCTGTCAAACACACAAGGTTAACAATCGTCGATAAGCCCTCATAATATATGGTTTTTTTTATTTTTAATCTTTTGTTTTTTTACACTTTGTCCACTGTATAAATACATATCTAGGTTTTTCGATAACATACTACATAAGCAAAATTGTAGAGGTATATAAGATACTACTACAATATATAGTATATGATGTATATATTATTTCGACAATGAATATTTATGAGTTTTTCTATTGTTACCACAAAATATATTAAAGTTCTAAATTTTCATTTACATTTCATATTACAGTAAATAAAACGACTAAAACATACGTAAATTGGGTATTTATAATCTATATTTATACATCTATATAACAGCGTTTTGAAATTTCATCATTCTTTCATCTTAAACATTGGCTTAAATCGTTCTATGACTGTCATTTGCTCCCTACTATCTTGTGTGTTAGCAGCCTCCATTAATTCTTCTTGTGCAGATAACGGCCCCTCTATATTAGAAACCTTATAATAAGAACCATCGGATCTCATAAGATGTGCTTTTAATGTATCTACTAAATATAAGTCTAGAATACCTTTAATTCTTGCTTTATGACGTTTATCCTCAATAGGAATCATCAATTCAACCCGTTCATTTAAATTGCGAGGCATCCAGTCCGCACTAGAAAGAAAGATTTTTTCATTGCCTCCATTTCGGAAATAGAACAATCTATGATGTTCCAAGAAACGTCCTACTATTGAACGTACCGTAATATTATCACTAACCCCTGCAATACCAGGTCTAAGAGTACAAATCCCCCGTACAATCAAATCAATACGCACTCCATTAGCAGAGGCCTCATATAATTTGGCAATGACTTTTTTATCCAGTAATGAATTCATCTTTGCAATAATATATGCATCTTCACCACGTTTAGCACATTGAATCTCTTCATCTATAAGATCCATAATTCTCTCTCTCAAATTTAATGGTGCTACAATAAACTTATTCCAAATTGGTGGGTCCGAATAACCTGAAATTAGATTGAAGAAGCGAGATGCATCATCACCATATTCATCATTGCATGTAAAAATGCCACAATCCGTATATATACGGGCCGTTTTACCATTGTAATTCCCTGTTGCCAAATGCACATAACGGCGTATACCATCTTCTTCACGGCGAACTACCATTGTAATCTTAGAATGGGTTTTTAACCCCTTTAACCCATAAATAACATGACAACCCGCCTTTTCTAATCTACGAGCCATAGTAATATTATGCTCTTCATCAAAACGGGCCTTTACTTCCATCAAAACAGTAACTTGCTTACCATTATCCGCTGCTTTTATAAGAGACGCAATAATGGGTGACTCTCCACTAACGCGATACAAGGTTTGTTTTATAGCCAAGACATTTGAATCTACCGCAGCTTGTGCTACAAATTGTTCAACCACACTAAAGGATTCAAAAGGATGATGTACAAATATATCTCTATTACGAATCACATCGAGTAAATTTTCTCCTTCGAATCCAATTAAATCGCTTGGTATTTTAGGCTCAAATGGTTTATAGCGCAGATTATCATACCCAGGGTAATTTGAAAAATCGAAATACATACGACAATCTAAATGACCATCTATATGGTATACATCTTTTTCTTCAAGCTCTACACTTGCCAATACGGTACGCAACAATTCAGGAGAACCAGCTCCAACAACCTCTAAGCGAACCGCATCACCACGGCGTCTACGCCGTAAAGAAGCTTCTACCTCTGTCAATAAATCCTTTGCGTCTTCTTCATCGATTTCCAAATCTGCATCACGAGTCAATCGGAAAATCATAGACTCTTCAATACCATAACCTTGGAAGAATTGAATCGCATAATAACTTATAACATCCTCTAAATACACAAATCGATGTACCTTATTTGAGGAGGATGGTACCTCGATAATTCGATCTAATACTGACGGTATTGGCAAAATTGCAATCTTATAATCCTTTGTGCCATCTGGTTGAACTTGAAAGATGCGAACAATAGCATTAATCGTATTATTTGCCAAAAAAGGAAATGGATGTCCTGAGTCAACGGCCAATGGAGTGACCACAGGATAGATTTGTTCCTCAAAATAATGACGTAACCAGGCCTTTGTCTTTACATCTAACTCTTCAGGATGAAAAAAACTAAACCCTTTTTCCTTTAAATCTGCTAAAACGCGATGTAAATATGTATATTGTAACGAAACTAAACGTTGTACAGATTCATCGATAGCTTTGAGCTGTGCCTTGGCATCCATATGAGCAGCATCATATTTAACAATACCATTCATAGCTTGATGACGTAATCCCGCTACGCGTATCATAAAAAATTCGTCTAAATTAGAACTGGCAATAGCGATAAAGCGTAAACGCTCCATTAAGGGATTGCTCGTATCCATCGCTTCTAATACAACCCGTTGGTTAAACTTTAACCAGGATAATTCACGGTTAAAATAGTACTTTGGACTTGTAAACAACTTATACCCCCCCTATAGTCAAGGAAATTTCCATACCAAATATTTCGCTAAAATAGATAGAATCTCGATTAAACGTCCACCATTCAAGAGAAATATTTTCCTTTGTCCGTACGTGAACAATTAATTCTTTATCCTTCTCTTCTAATCGTATCTCGTCTATTTTTTGATTACTTCCCGCATCTAATGAACAGGCTACACGGACGATAGCAACAAGCTTTGTAACCTGTATTTTTTGTAATTCTGTTAGCACTCTAAAGTAATCATCATCATCTGAAGGTGTCCCTTTATAGTGGTAATAAACTACATTCGCAACTACTTGTTTTTCTTCCTCTGAAAGTCCAAATATATCAGTTCCCATGACGATATGATACGCATGCTCGCCATGATTTCTAAGGCTTACAAATTTACCAACAGAACACAAGATTGCCGCTATGCGACACAAATATCCCCACCGCTCTGGCAAGCCTTTATGACGCAATGCATTACAAAAGGCTAAACTAAAACGTTCAACCTCCCTATCATGTATAGAATCGGTGTGATAACGAGCCGCTATAGCACGTGCTAAGTCAGCATTTTGCTCACGTAACTGATACATATACGGATGATTTTCAGATTCTACACCGTAAAACCAACTAATACCTTGTGAAAAAGAATAACTACTAAATATTAAAGACTCTGGTTGAATCGCATTAATGATTTCTGCAAACAAAATCATTGTAGGCATAAGAATATTAGCTTTAAATTCCGGTATCTTATACCGATTCATCAATTTGGTAGCCGTAATACCATCAAAGGAGTCTACTAGCTCTTTAAATTGCTGTGGGTTAATTGTTGTAATAGGTTCACTATCACTATATCCCATCAATTGTAAGATTAAACGTGCTTCATCACCGGAAAATATGACATTCTTAATATTAAATAATTGCAATTCTTCTCGCAATGGACTAATCATACGATGCAAATATTCTGTAATAGCAGTGCTAAACGATATAGAAGCCCTTTGATTTCTGTTAAAAGACTCCATAACACGGAGAGAACCACTATGCATGTTTTGTTGGAATAACAAAGATGCTCCTCTCCAAGCTGTTAGACCAACCCCTCCAGATGTAACATCTGCAAAGAGACAAGCTGTATCCTCATCTGTCGCCTTATGATGGTACATCATTTCGTAATATACAAGAGCGTACTTAAAATATACCTCTTTAGGCATATCTATCACTTCAACACGCATGCCAGTTTGTATAAAAATCTGATCCAATATAGCTCTTCTATTAGTGGCCTCCCGAATTACGGTAGTGCCATATAAACGGCATCTAGACACACCATAATCAGCCATTAATTGTTTATAGCCCTTAAGAATGTCACAAATCTCTTCAATCGTTTTAAAGCTAAGACGTGAAGTTTGAAATAATTCTTCTCCAAAGGTCACTTCTCGAGCTGCATAATCGATGACACGTACATCATCAATACTTTTGTATTCTAATATTGTAATGCTCATGCTACTAGACCCAACATGTAAAATAGCATATCTGAGCACTTTTGATAATGTCATACCTACCTCCTACTGAGGGGACCACTCAATTTCTAACTGACGTTTAAATTCCTTTTTAAAAGGCTTCACTAATTTTTCAACAGCCCCTTTTGTTATATCAATATCTCGATGCTTTGGATACTGTATAATCAAACGCACCTCATCTGGACTAATGCGACTATCTAAATTCATAACCAGCTGTTCATGGCTTTCATCAAGAGCCTCAGCAATAGCTAGAATAATTGACAACTTTTGCCCTATCGAACGCTGCTCATCATCCAGTAGTTTACCGTACAAGAAGTTTTTATATTCCTTAGGTGTTAAACCATGCGAATTCATAACGAGAAACGCACTAAAAGCCTGTTCAATATGTGTCATTCCGTATAGATTACTGTTAACCAGCATATAGCAACCATGTCTAGCATGACTATAATAATTCACACGTTTGCCAATATCATGCAATAATGATGCTACTTGCAAACAACGGCGCAGCGCATTATCGCCCTTATGCAAGGACCACCATTGTTCAAATAATGTATCAGCTAATCTGCAAATATATTTAGCATGAACGAGCTCATGACGTGTCATCTCCAATAAAACATTTTCTGCAGAGTGAATCAATATATCTGGAATAATAGGATTACCACCTAAATAGTTATGCCCATAATAATCATAAAATAAACCTTCTCGAAGGCCAGAACCACCTACGACTAAGGTTTTACAATTCACATAATTAAATAATTCATAGACGATACTCATTCCCGCAATTATGATATCAGCTCGCTCGGATGAAAGACCATTTATTTTTTTGCGTTGCCCTAACGGTTTAGATCTAACCTCATCCAATAATTCTGTAAAGCGATGGTATGGAATCTCATAGTTATGTAATTTAGTAATAGGATATGATAATTTACGTTGATCCATTTTGGCTATATTTCGTGCAGTACCACCAATACCTAACAGAGGCATTTTAGTGTTCTTAAGCCAAGGTTGTTCCTCTATGGCCTTTCTAATGGCCTTAATCATTTTATTGTATTCTTTGTCTGTAAACTCATCACCCTTCTGATAGGTTCCGGTTAATGTTAAAGCACCAATAGGTAAGCTAACAGACTGTTCAATTTGACGATTTCTTACTAATGTAACTTCAGTACTGGCTCCGCCTAAGTCAAAAATAACAAAATCCTTGAGACCAATCGTATTAATAACACCCAAAAAGCCTAAACGAGCCTCTTCTTCTCCTGAAATACATTCTAAATCAAGCCCGGTCTCACGTTTCACGGTTTCAATAAATTCATCACCATTTTTAGCTAATCGAACAGCTGCTGTAGCAACAGCTTTAGTAGAATTTACCTCAAGCGCTTTTGCCATATGTACATAAGACTGTAGCGACACTAAAGCACGATTCATAGCAGGTTCTGTCAGTTTATGATTACCCCACATATTTTCGCTTAAGCGAATGGAATTTTTTTCCTGATAAATTAAGCGATAACTACCTGTATCTGATATTTCATAAATAACGAATCGAACGGAATTCGATCCTAAGTCAATAAATGCAATGCGTTCCATCTTATCATCCTTTATAAGCCCAAATCGATATAGACTATATATGTTAGTATACCATAGAAAAACGCGATCCTTTCTACGAAAGAATCGCGTCCTACCAAGGATATATGTATAAACCATAATTAGTCCACATATATCCTATAACTAGCAGTATTTATTTTATTCCAAATACACGTTTGCCATTTTCATAAGCAATCGAAGCAAACTCATCTACATCCATACCGCGTAACGATGCAATTTCCTGAGCCACAAATTGTGTTTTACTCGGATCATTACGACGGCCTCTAAATGGAGGTGGTGTTAAATACGGAGAATCCGTTTCAATAAGAATACGGTCAAGTGGCACTTGTTTAGCAACCTCTTTTAACTTCGTAGACTTTGGAAATACAACAGGTCCAGCAAAGGATATATAGAATCCCAATTTAATAGCCTCTTTAGCCATCTCCCAACTACCGGAATAACAATGGAAAATCCCCCAATTGTCCTTGCCTTCGTTGCGCAATATATCCATGATATCACCATGGGCATCACGGTCATGGATGATAATAGGCAAATCTACCTCTCGAGCCAACTCGAGTTGACGTATAAACACCTTCTTTTGCGTTGGTCTATCAGAAAAATCATAATAATAATCTAGGCCGATTTCACCGATAGCACGGACCTTATCATTGTGTAATGCTAACTCTTTAAAATATTCATAGTCATCATCAGTAAAATCTTTTGCTTCGTGAGGGTGTGTGCCTACGGCTGCATATAAACGGTCATCGGTTTCAGCCAATGCAACACCTGATTCAACAGTTTGTCTATCAACACCAGGAATCATAATGTATTCAACGCCTGCATCGAAACAAGCTTGTAACATATCAGCTCTATCGTTATCAAAACGATTATCGTTAATATGTGCATGTGTATCAAAGAGTTTCATTATTTTACAATGCTCCCTGCTGGTAATGATTCAATATTGGTAACTTCTAAATGTTCTTCCCAATCAGAAGCGGATAAAATCATACCATAAGATTCTATGCCCATCATCTTTTTAGGGCTCAAGTTTGCTAAGTAAATTACCTTTTTACCAACCATAGATTCTGGCTCGTAATATTGAGATATACCACTTAATACAGTGCGTTCTTCAAGACCAATATCCAATACAAATTTCAATAATTTTTTAGACTTAGGTACCTTTTCACAACTTACAACCTTAGCGACACGAAGATCCAATTTTTCAAAATCATCATAGCTAATATTTTCTTTTAAAGGTGGAATATTAGACGTATCAACAGATTCTGTAGTTTTTTCTTCTACAGCAGCGATGTCTACCATTTCTGGAACTTCAAAACGTGGATAAATTGGCTCACCTTTTACGACCTTTGTACCAGTTTGGATGCCGCCCCATGTACGTACATCATCTAATTGGACATGCTCAAAACCACCTAGGCCCAACTGTTCCCAAATTTTTGGAGCCCCTACTGGAATAACAGGGCTTACGAGAACAGCGATGATACGTAAGCTTTCAGCAAGATGATACATAACAGATTTCAAGCGTAGTACATCCGCCTCTTCAGAGCTCTTAGCCAATACCCAAGGCATAGTTTCATCGATATATTTATTCATACGGCTGATAAAAGCCCATACTGTTTTAAGGGCCTTATTTAATTCCATAGCTTCCATTTGGGCTTCAAAATCTGCAACCGTTTGTTCTGCCAAGGAAGAAATTTCTTTATCTAAATCATCTACATCATTAGTTTTTGTGATGATGCCACCATGATATTTTTCAATCATCGCAATAGTACGATTTAAAAGATTACCTAAATCATTAGATAAATCCGCATTAATTTTGGTTACAAAGTTAGGCAATGTGAAGTTTCCATCATGGCCTAATGTAATTTCACTTAACAAATAATATCGCAAAGAATCCGCACCATATGTATCAATCAATGGATTTGGATCAATAACATTACCTAGAGATTTACTCATCTTGGTACCATCTACAATCATCCATCCGTGGCCAAATACCTTTTTAGGCAATGGCAACTCAAGGCTCATGAGCATCATAGGCCAAATAATAGTGTGGAAACGAACAATTTCCTTACCCACCAAATGAAGATCTGCTGGCCAGAATTTCTTATATAGTTCACCATCCCCATCGAAAGGAGATAATGCGCTAATATAGTTTACTAATGCATCGAACCAAACATACACAACGTGTTTAGGGTCGAAAGGAACCTTAATCCCCCAGTCAAAAGAGGTACGAGATACAGCCAAATCCTCAAGCCCTTGTTTTACGAATTGAATCATTTCATTGCGACGAGATTCAGGTTGAATAAAATCAGGATTTTCTTCGATAAATTTCAACCATTGGTCTGTATATTTACCAAGTTTAAAGAAATAGCTTTCCTCTTTAACGCGCTCTACAGGACGTCCACAATCTGGACAGGTATGATTTTCACCAAGTTTTTGTTCAGTCCAGAAGGATTCGCAAGGTGTACAATACCAACCTTCGTATTCTGCTTTGTAAATATCGCCTTTTTCGTAAGCTTTCGTAAATAATTCTTGAACTACCTTTTCATGACGTGCATCGGTAGTGCGAATAAAGTCATCATTGGAAATATGCATTTTTTCCCATAATGCTTTAAATCCATTAACAATATTAGTCGTATATTCTAATGGTGTAATACCTTGTGCCTCAGCAGCACGTTGAATTTTTTGACCATGTTCATCAGAGCCAGTTAAAAATCGTACATCATAACCAGCTAAACGTTTAAAACGAGCAATTGTATCAGCTACAGATGTACAATATGTATGACCTATGTGCAATTTAGCACTAGGATAATAAATTGGAGTTGTAATATAAAATGTCTTCTTTGTATCGCCCATCATAATCTCCTTCTATTCATCACTTGTGAAAGTGTTATCGCTCTACAATATTATAAACCTCACGGCGAGAAACGCCAAAGCGTTTTGCTACTTCGCGAATAGCTTCCTTCTTTGGTACTCCTGTTTCTACTAATTCGGCTACGGCTGCTTCATAGGATATAGGTTGTTCTTCCATATCATCAGTCGGTTCACCCGTCTCACAACCACCTATCACTAAGACAAATTCGCCCTTATAGATAATTTGATTTAGGTTCTCACAAATAGAAGCTAAATCACTGCGTAAAAAGGTTTCAAACTTTTTAGTTACCTCGCGAGCAATCGTAATCGGTCGATTGCCAAAGGCCTCATACATATCACAGAGGACCTCTTGTAAACGATGAGGTGCCTCATAAAATATTAGCGTTCCTCGTTGTTTCGCCATAAGCTGAAGAGCATCATTGCGATGTTTCCCACGCTTTGGTAAAAAACCGAAGAATGTAAATTGTTTAGTATCTAAATCAGATGCAATAAGCGCCGTTAATGCTGCATTAGCCCCCGGTAAGGGTACAACGGATATAGCTTGTGCAATGGCCTTCGATGCAAGATCTGCACCAGGGTCAGATATAGCAGGCATGCCCGCATCACTAACACAAGCAATATTCTTACCCTCTAATAACATCTCTATAATAACAGTTCCTTTTTCTTCCTTATTATGTTCATGATAAGAAATCAAAGGCTTACTAATTTCAAAATGCTTTAACAATATACCGGTGTGCCGTGTATCTTCGGCTGCAATAGCATCAACCTCTCCCAGTATCCGTACAGCACGATACGTCATATCCTCTAGATTGCCAATGGGCGTAGGCACTAAATACAAGGTGCCCTTGTTATTTTCGTTCATACCAACGAGACACCTCCTCCGTGTACACATTAGGTTGGCTATATACGATTAATGGCGGCTCAACGATTAACCCTTGTTCACCGCCCTTTATAGCCTCAATCAAAACGATTTTAGCCGGTTTATGAATCATACCATGAACCATGCGTATTCGTTTAACAGTAAATCCAACCGCTGTTAATGCATGTATGAGCTCTGATAAACGAGGTGCACTATATACCATCCATAAACGCCCCTTATTTTTGATTAATCGAGAAGCCGCTGTACATACATCATCAATAGAAGTACAACCATCATGTAATGCCAAGCTAAGATGATGATTATTAGGCACTTCACCTCGTCGATGGTCAAAATAAGGAGGATTCACTAGAACACCATCAAAAGGTTTGGAACCAAATTGCTGATAATTCATAGTGCGATAATCACCTTGAACTATGGATACAACATTGGATTTATGATTATATAGAACACTGCGTTCAGCCATGTTAGCCATTACATCATTAATCTCAACACCTGTAATATGACCAGCACCTAGAGATGTACCTATTAACGGTAATACCCCTGTACCTGTGCCTAAGTCTATATATCGATGACGCTGATTAAATCGGCAAAAATGAACCAATGCAATAGCATCAAAGGAAAAGCGAAATTGATCTTGCCGCTGATATATCTTTAAATCATCGATAATCAAATCATCGAGTTGCTCTTGATTATTCATCTGGCAATGCCACATCAGACCATTTTAAATCGATGGTTCGACCTGCCTCCAACTGAACCTTAACGGTATGTTTATGATGATTTACCTTAAGAACCTTGCCGATACCTTCATCAGTTACGACCTCTTTACCGATACCTGGTGGCTCTACGTCGCGAGGCGAAGGAGTTCTATCCTTCTTCACATAAAGGTCTCCACCCTTTTTATATAAATCGTCTTCATAGTTTAAACAGCACATAAGTCGACCACATACACCAGAAATCTTGGTCGGATTCAAGCTTAAATTTTGATCCTTAGCCATGCGAATCGATACCGGTGAGAAATCACCTAAAAAGTTAGAACAACATAAAGGTCTGCCACAGGCACCTATGCCATTTAACACTTTAGCTTCATCACGGACACCTACTTGACGTAACTCAATACGCGTTCTAAAAACAGTGGCTAAATCTTTTACAAGTTCACGGAAATCTATGCGCCCATCGGCAGTAAAGAAGAATACAATTTTATTCATATCAAATGTGTATTCTACATTAATTAGCTTCATCGGCAATTTGCGCTTCGCAATCTTTTCTAAGCATATCGCAAAGGCTTTTTCTTCTCGTTCCTCATTTTTTTCTAATTGTTGTAAATCCTTAGGTGTAGCCTTTCTCATTACTTCTTTAACAGGCATCACCAAAGAATCCTTTGCCACCTCTTTTGGTCCAATTACAACCGTACCATATTCAACGCCACGCGCTGTCTCTACAATGACGCCATCATCGATTGTTAGAGTTTCTTCGCCAGGTAAGAAATAGTAAATCTTACCAGCCTTTTTAAATCGTACGCCAACGATGGTTACCATCTAAACCTCCTCACGAGCATCGTGAAGGGCGATACTAAGACCGTCCATCACGAGAGCGATTTTTATGTGTAACCGCAGTGCCTGTTCCGCGCGCAATGTTTCATGAGCTACAGTTGCTAAAGCGGCCATTGGCCAATGCGGTAATAATTCTAATAATACTGTTCTATGCATGGGTACTTGTAGTTGCTCTATGGTTGCACCACATTTAAGGGCCATCATATCGCGACTTAACAATCGTAACCAATGCATTAAATCCAATGCATCATCACGGGTCAATGACTCACACCATATGGCAATCTTTGAAAACCATCGGGAATCAGAGCCTAATGTTCGCATCCATTGTATGGCTAATTCCAACATGGCTATCGTTCCCTGTTGTACTAATGCTTCCACAACAGCAGGGTTACCATGGCCCATCGAAATAGCTTCATCTATGTTTCCTGTAATACCACGTTGCTGCAATGCGTAGCGAATACTTTCATCCGAAACGGATTGAAAGCCCACACCCATACACCGTGAAATAATTGTTGGCAACACAAGATTAATCTTGTTCGTAATAATAATGAAGTACACCTGTGCCGGTGGTTCTTCAATCGTTTTTAACATGGCATTCGCCATAATAGCATTGGCCATGTGAAAGTCTTCAATGATAACGACGCGGTTTCCAAGACCAGCAACAGATAGATGATCTTGCAATAGGGAATACCATTGTTCTACTTTTAAGGTTGATTTCATAGGACGAATCCAAAATGCATCTCCCTTATCCATATAAATAGGTAAACCTTCCGCTTCTATTTTCTTTTCACTTTCACCATTGGCAAGGCGTGCATTTTTTACCTCGTCTAGATATTCAGCCCCATTATGGCCTGGAAATACCTGCCGTCCTAAAATCAACGATGCTAACCCTATAGCCATATCAAGTTTACCAAGTCCAGCCTCTCCATAGAACAACAAGCTATGTGGTAATGTTTGCCGTTTTACCAATTCAGTTAGGTGGTTTTTAATCGTATCTTGACCGATTACATTATCAAAATATGTCATAATCCCTCCTATCCTGTCCAATATTACTATTATATAGGAAAATGGCGACTTTTTAAAGAGTCGCCATGTCCTAAGATATGTGATTTTATCTATCTCAATATCCTTTTTACCACATCGTATATGTCATTATGTATAGATTCTATACTGCGCATTGTAAAAGTTCCAGATTTATCTTGTTGGGCACAGGAAATACGATGCCATTGATAACGTTCAACTAATTCATCATAGGCATTGTGAACAGCTTGCAAATACACTCTATTTCCTTCGTGTATATCCCCTGTCTCTCCCCCTGTTTTACCAGTTCGCTCAGACATCAAAGATTCCGTCACGTCTAATGGAACATCAAGCAAACATACCGCATCAGGACGAGGTAAACCAAACTTAACAAATTCAAAGTCTTCCAACCATTCTAAAAATTGAACACGTTTATCCGCATCCGTATATTTCACCATTTGATGAACCATATTTGACGTCGTATACCGGTCAGCAATAATGATGCCACCATCATTATAAAATGACTGCCAATCCATTCTAAAGGATGCAAAACGATCGATAGCATACATAGAGCTTGCTACATAGGGATTAACCGAGTCTACATCCGTACCAAATTGGCCCGATAAATACATCTTAATCGGCATCGATGCATCACTATCATAATTTGGAAAGCTAACACTGCGCACACGATGACCTTCTGCTTGTAATCGTTCTACCAAGCACTTTGTTTGTGTAGCTTTGCCACTGCCATCGCCACCTTCTAGTATGATTAAAGTCCCCATCTCTACTCCTCTACAACTTGTATCGTTTCTAAGTTCATATCGGCTGCACCATTTGGCATATACCCCAATACACGCCGTTGTTGTATATATTGTAACACAGATTCTGTAATCTCTTCACCTACGGCTATACAAGGAATTCCCGGTGGATAATAAGCAATGGTTTCACCGCAAATATGATGTAATGCCGACTCGAACATACAGGATCTACGCTCCTTATAAAGGGCTTCCCTCGGTGTCATACGTACAACAGGAGTAGGCAGAATGGTAGCTGACTGAATAGTCTCAGTACGTTCCTCTATTTGTTCACCAGCACGATTTGTTAAGGATGACTTACTACAAATCTCATCGCTTATAGCCTGTACAGCCTTTACAAGAGTCATGATAGATTCTTCTGTATCACCTATCGTGATGAGTACTAACACATGATGCGCCTGCACAAGTTCAACTTCGATATGGTGAGCACGTAATCGTTTTTCGAAATCCACACCGGTAAGCCCCAATTCCTTGGCATCAATCAACACCTTTGTTACATCATAGTTAGGTCTATCTACATCCTTGCTTGACATGATAGAAATGCCCTTTATGGCTTCCAATGCACGTCGTAGTTGTAAACTTAATGACACAGCATGATTTACCAAATTTCTACCTTCCGTAGCCAACTGATGGCGCGCCATATCAAGGGATGCTAAAAATATATAATTAGGACTCGTACTTTGTAACATCTGATGCATTTGTGTAATGCGGCGTTTATTAATTAAATCGCCTTGCCCTAATAGCCAAGAGGTTTGCGTCAAAGAACCTACCGATTTATGCGTGCTTTGTGCCACTAAGTCTGCACCTGACGCAATGGCTTCAACAGGTAAATTTTCTGAAAATGGTAAATGAGGTCCGTGCGCTTCATCAACAAGAACAATTATCCCTCGTTTGTGTGCTTCTTGTACGATGTTTACAATATCTACACCTACACCATAATAGTTTGGATACACTAAGAGAATCGCCTTAGCCTCTGGATGAGCATCCATGGTTTTAATAGCATCCTCCACTGATACACCTAAAGGGATACCCCACCGATTATCAAATTGGCAATCCATATAAACAGGCTTTGCACCAGATAACACTAATCCACTAATAACGGAACGATGTGCTTCTCGAGGAATGATAATCGTTTCATCAGGACCTACTGTCCCCATAATCATCGCTTCAATTAAAGCGGTTGTGCCATTAATAGAGAACCAGCAATCATCAGCTCCATATAATTCAGCAGTTAAGTCTTGCGCCTCTTTTAACTCTCCTTCAGGTTCATGTAGATCATCTAGAGCATACATAACCCCTAAATCATATGGCAGTGCCGGTCCCATCCAGTCCTTTAGTAACTGAGGTGCTTCAACACCAATCTTATGACCAGGTGTATGAAAAGGCACAAAATGTTGTTCCTTATATGATTCTAAAGCCTCTACAAAAGGCATTTTTTCTTGATTGCTCATATATACCTCGTAAAAAGGGCATGAATCTCAATGAGACTCATGCCCTTATGCATGTTATTTATCGCTGTGGACGACGCTTAGGATTAAACTGATTCATCCCTTTGTCTATGCCCACCTCTAAGGTGCCTAATACAGCTTTTACTGTGTCTTTGATACCTTTTTGTACTTTCTCTTGATTTTCTTCACTAAATGGTGCTAACACGTGGTCAATGACAGTCCATTGTGGTAACGGACGACCAATACCTACGCGAAAACGCGGAAAATTTTCTGTTCCTATATGGGAGATTAAAGATTTAATCCCATTATGCCCACCAGAACTACCATTTGGTCGAATACGTAATTTGCCTACTGGTAAATCCATATCATCATAAATACAATACACATCAGATGGATCAATCTTATAGTACCGCATCAATGGACCTACAGACTCGCCACTTGCATTCATAAATGTTTGTGGCTTTACAAGCAATACCTTCTCACCAGCTACATTAATACTGCACACCTCTGCCTTTTGTTCTTCTCTCCAAGGAGTGTGAGAAACGCTATCCGCAATGGCATCGATGACCATAAATCCAATATTATGTTTTGTCGCTTCATATTGCTTGCCTGGGTTACCAAGGCCTACTACTAACTTCAAGAATCACCTATTATTTATCAAACAAATTACTTACTGAAACTTCATGAAAGATACGCATAATTGCTTCGCCCAATAATGGCGCTACAGATAGTTGCGTTACATTGTCTAATTTGCAATTTTCTGGTAATGGCATTGTGTTTGTTACGATAAGCTCTTTAATGTTGGAGTTTGCAATGCGTTCACTTGCTGGATCTGTTAATACAGCATGGGTAACAGCAGCCATAACAGATTTAGCACCAAATTCTTTTAATGCTTTAGCACCTTCTACAAGAGAACCTGCTGTATCTACAATATCATCAACGATGATACAGTTTTTGCCTTTTACATCACCAATGAGGTTCATAACTTTAGCTACACCTGGTTCAGGGCGTTTTTTCTCGATGATTGCAATTGGCGCTCCAATGCGGTCGGCTAAATCACGAGCTCTTGTAACACCGCCAAGATCTGGTGATACTACAATAACATCTTCAAGATTTTTTTCATTAATGTATTTAGCTAAAATGGATGCACCATATAAATGATCTACTGGCACATCGAAGAAGCCTTGAATTTGACCTGCATGCAAGTCAATTGTTACAAGACGTGTAATACCAGAAGTTTGCATCAAGTTTGCTACTAATTTTGCAGTAATTGGTTCACGACCACGAGTTTTGCGGTCTTGGCGAGCATAACCGTAGTAAGGAACTACAGCTGTAATATGACGAGCAGAAGCACGTTTTAACGCATCAGCCATAACCATTAATTCCATTAAATTATCGTTTACAGGATAGCTAGTTGGTTGAATGATAAATACATCTTTGCCACGTACGCTTTCATCAATCATAATTTGTACTTCGCCATTATTAAAGCGACCTACAAACGCTTCACCTAAAGGCAAACCTAAATAATCACAAATTTCCTTTGCCAACTCTGGATTTGCGTTACCTGTGAAAATCTTAAGTTTTTTGCCGTCTTCAAATGCCATTTTGATACCCTTTCATTTCTCCGTAATCTTAGTTAGTTACTCAATGTATATGTAACGAAATATTACAGATATACAACCTTATTGCCTTATTATTGTATACTATTTTTCCTATCTTGTGTGAAAAATTTTTAATAAATTCCTATTTCTTTTTGAAAGTATCGTCTGTAACCCAATTTTCTTTCACAATTTGCTTGCTACGACCTACTGCTAATGCCTTATCTGGAACATTTTTAGTAATCGTAGAACCTGCTCCTACATAGCTATAATTACCAATTGTAACAGGTGCTACCAAATTGCTGTTACAGCCTACAAATGCACCGTCGCCGATAGTTGTACGATGCTTGATTTTTCCGTCATAATTTACCGTAATCGTACCGCAACCAATATTGACACCAGAACCTACATCGCTATCGCCAATATAGGATAAATGAGGGAATTTGGTGCCTTCCCCAACATTGGAATTTTTAACCTCAACAAAATTACCAATATGAACCTTGTTGCCAATAACCGTATTAGGACGCAAATGAACATATGGACCAATATCTACGCCATCTTTTACTTCACAGTCATGGCCATAGGTAAAATGAATTACTGTATTATTGCCAACAGTTACATTCGTCAAGCGTGTATGAGGTCCAATTTCACAGTTTTCACCAATCACCGTATTGCCTTCTAAAACGGTACCAGGATGTAGAATTGTATCAGCCCCCACAGTAACCTCTGGTGCTACATAGGTATTATCAGGATCAATAATCGTTACACCAGCGGTCATTAATTCTACATTTTTACGATGTTTTAAAATGGATTCTGCTTCAGCCAATTGCAATCGAGAGTTTACACCTAACGATTCTTCAAAATTTTCAGTCATATAAGCGCTTACTTTATCGCCGCCATTTACGAGAATACCAACCACATCTGTAATATACAGTTCACCTTGTGCATTATCGTCGGATAATTGGCCGAGACAAGGCCATAGTTTTTTACTATCAAAAGCATACATACCAGTATTAACTTCTTGTACAGCTAACTCTTCTGGTTTGCCATCCTTTTGTTCTACAATGCGTACCACATGACCTTGTTCGTTACGAATGATACGACCATAACCTGTTGGATCTGGCATATGGGCCGTTAAAATTGTAGCCGCTGCTCCAGATGCAGTATGTTCTTTTAAAAGAGCTTCTAAACTTTCCTTAGTTACGAGTGGCGTATCCCCACACAACAATAAAATTGTGCCATCAAAAGATCCTAATACAGGTTCTGCCATTTTTACTGCATGACCTGTACCATTTTGCTCTTCTTGACGTACAAATTCAGCACGACCTTCTAGATAGTCTTGTACTGCATTACCACCAAAGCCAACGATAACAACATCCTTATCGGTTCCAAGAGATTGAACAGTTTCTAGAACGCGTTCAACCATAGCTTTACCGCCAACTTTATGAAGTACCTTTGGCAATTTGGACTTCATTCGTGTCCCCTTACCAGCTGCTAAAATAAGACTTGCAATATTCATAGTAAACTCCTATCTATCAATCGTATCAAATACAGGTTCGATGTGAATTTCATTTGTACTTTCATCAATGCCATGGAACGTAAATAGTGATTCATAATCATTGATTAACTTAGGATTTGGTTCAGCAGTAGCCACTAGAACACCTGTTCCCACCACTTTACCATTCATCTCATGTACAAGCTCGGTCAGGCCTTTAGCCGTACCGCCAGCCTTCATGAAATCATCAATAATTAGCACCTTCGCATTTTGTGGAATAGCGCGTTTAGTTAATGTCATCGTTTGAATTCGACCAGATGAACCCGTTACATAGTTAATACTAATGGCAGATCCTTCTGTAACCTTACTATCACGACGCGCGATGACAAGTGGCTTGTTGAAAGCCCTAGCCACCATAACCGCCAAAGGAATCCCTTTTGTTTCTACCGTCAAAATATAATCTGGATTGCGATCTACAAAGCGAGTCATAATAATTTCGCCTAACCGAGTCATCACATGCCAATCATACAAAATATCCGACATATAAATAAATCCACCGGGAATAATACGATCTGGTTCACGCAAACGTTGCTGCACATCGCGTAGGATTTCATTGGCCTGCTCGCCTTTTCGATGAGGTATGAATCGAACACCGCCAGCTACCCCCGCTACCGTTTCTAGAGTACCCAACTGAAAATGTTCCATCGATTGACGGACACAGGTTAAATCTTCACTTACTGTAGATTTCGCCATTCCGAAAAAATCACAAAAATAATTAAGAGATATAAGTTTTTGTGGAGAATCGACTAATAATTTAGTCATTGCCACCATTCTTTCAACACGTCGAACTTTATTCATAAGCCTTCCTTTGCTGAATACTCGATTTATATTGATATCTATATTATACCATGAATTTCCGAATATTCGCATTGAGAAAAAATATATAATTCGGAAAAAGCTCTAGTCATAGACTAGAGCTTTCAACAGTTTATATATAGTTATAAAATATATACTTTTACAGTTTGACGACCAAATCGCAAAGCTTCTGCACGAGAATTAAAGGCTAGGTCAATACGGCTACCTTTAATAGCTCCGCCAACATCATCAGCCACGGCATAGCCATAACCTTCAATAAACATCTTTGTGCCTAATGGTATAATCCGTGGATCTACTGAAACAATACCTTTTTTTAAGCGACTGCCAGTTGCCGTATAATTGCTATTCCCTGGGTCTTGAGCACTATATGCACTAGCATGCATCGTCATAACGCGTACATACTTATTGGGAACCCCATTATGACTACGCGAAATAGCAGAATCGCCAAAACGAGTTTCTTCCTTTTCTAAAGCACTCATCGTAGCCGTACCTACACGCCCATCTACAGCGAGGCCTTTAGCCTTTTGAAACTTACGTACTGCTAATTCAGTGTTACGCCCAAAAATACCATCTGCTGAATCATTAAGATATCCTTGATGCACTAACATGGTTTGAATTTTCTGTACATGATGACCTCGTTGTCCCTTATCAACCGACTTCGCCTGTGCGAAGGCCATCATATTAGTCATACATAGCACAGTACATAGTATTAAAATTCTCTTAATCATGTACATTCCCCTTTATTGCTTAACTTAGCAATTATGATATACCCCAATATGACATTCTTTTCGTTTAGCCCCTACAATTCGTAAGTAGCCATAACCAATGATAGCAGAAATGATGGAACCAATCAACACGCCACCTTTAGCCATCTCTTGAGCATGACCTGGATCAAAAGCTAGAACGGAAACAAATATACTCATAGTAAAACCAATACCACATACAATGGATGTACCATAAATAAATTTCCAGTTAGCTTCTGCTGGCATAGGTACAATACCTAACTTAATCATGCCAAACATAGCACCAAAGATACCGATTTGTTTCCCTAAAATAAGGCCTAATGCAACGCCTAAAACAACTGGATGTGTTAAATCTGCTACACCAAATCCACCAAGACTTACACCGGCATTAAAGAAAGCAAAAATAGGAACAATAACAAAACTTACCCAGTTAGATAAATAATGTTCCCAATGTTGCATTGGTCTAACATATTTACGACCAATCTTGCCCCGTTCAGGAATTGTCATCGCCAAGATTACGCCTGCCATTGTAGCATGCAAGCCAGAACGAAGAATACAGTACCATAAAATGATACCAAGAATGATATAAGACAAAGATCTAACGTAGCCAGACCGATTACAATAAATCAATAACCCCGTTACAACTACAGCAGCAAATAAATAGAAAAGATTAAGATTTGCTGCGTAGAATATAGCAATAACAATGATGGCAATTAAGTCATCAATAACAGCTAAGGCCGTCAAAAATACTTTCATAGAGTTAGGAACTCTTGAGCCTAATGCAGTTATTACACCTATAGCAAAAGCAATATCTGTCGCAGTAGGAATAGCCCATCCATGAACGTAAACTTCACTAAATCCAGCAATAAGATAGTAAATAATAGCAGGTACTAATACACCAAATAATGCAGCAATACCTGGCATGATACGCTTAGCATTCGTATTTAGTTCACCACTTACCAATTCACGTTTTACTTCTAATCCAACAAAGAGGAAAAAAATCGCCATTAATGCATCATTAACCCACTCCATCGTTGTTAATGGACCTAGTTTTAAATTAACCAGAGACATATATTGTGTTGCCAATGGAGAATTCGCTACGATTAAGGCAATAAGTGTAGCTCCTAGTAAAACGGCAGTAGCCGAACCAGGAGAACGTAAAAGTACAAATATCCGTTCCATATGATTCCTTCCTAATATGATAAGTTTATTATTTGTTCTTAATAGATCTTATTTTATAAGCCACAATTAAAACTATAGCACCTAATAAACCAGAAATAATAGAGCCTATAAAGATACCAATTTTAGACATTTCTTGAGTGACACCAGGTGGAAATGCCAATGTAGCCACAAATAAGCTCATAGTAAACCCAATACCACAGACAATGGCTGTACCATAAACCTCGGGCCATGTTGTATTAGTAGGCATCTTAATAATCTTAGACTGAACTAAAACGTAAACAGCGGAGAATATACCAAGCTGTTTTCCCAAGATAAGGCCTAATGAAACACCTAAAACAACAGGGTGGAACAAATGATCTACAGAAACATCTGAGAAGGATACACCAGCATTTAAGAAGCTAAATAGAGGAATAATCAAAAAATTAACCCAATTTTTCAATTTATCCGCCCATGCGTGCATAGGATAAACAGTTTCTCCATCCAACTTACCCATTGCAGGAATAGTCATAGCTAACACAACACCAGCGATAGTGGCATGAACACCAGATTTTAAAACAAAATACCAAAGAACGGCACCGAGTACACCATATAAAACTGGTCTCACATAGCCTTGTTTATTGGTATACCACAACGCTCCCGTCACAATAGCAGCAACGATTAAATGAGGAAAATCTACACCACCACCATAAAATATGGCAATCACTATGATAGCAATTAAATCATCGATAACAGCCAATGCCGAAAGGAATGCCTTCATCGCTTGTGATACGCGTTTACCAAGCATCATAATGACACCAATTGCAAAGGCAATATCGGTAGCAGTAGGTATTCCCCAACCATGCGTATATTCTGGTACAGATCCAGCAATTAAGAAGTAAACTAACGCAGGTGTTACCACCCCGGCAAATGCAGCTAAAACTGGTAACAATCTCTTTGAGTTGGTGTTTAGCTCACCGGAAATCATTTCAGTCTTAATTTCAATCCCTACATATAGGAAAAATAAAGCCATAAGACCGTCATTTACCCACTCCAATACATCCATTGGACCTAAATAAATATGCATCAGAGAAAAATACTGTTCAGCTATTGGCGAGTTTGCAGTTATAACACCAAGAATCGCAGCAAGTAATAGCATAATACCGCCAGATGATTCAGACTGAATAAATGCTTTAATATATTTCATAGTAACTTCCACTTTCTCAATCATAATATAAATACAGGTTTTAACACATAAAAAACCTAGTTGATTTATATTATTATATCATTTTAGTTCGAAATCAATCAATAAACTAATGATGAAGCACGCTGATTAGATACAGGAAGAATATAATAACTTAATGATTAAATCCTCTAATTAAAGAAATAAAAAATACAACTAGAGGAATAGTTAAACAAATACCTGCTATAGTATTTGTAACTGGATTAGACCAAAGTGGCATAATAAATCCAAGTAATACTAAAGTACTACAACAGATTGGTGTACGCCAAACATGTTTTATCTCAGCCGATACTTTAGATTCTGTAGCACTAGCTCTGCCAAATTTCTTTTTAATAGTCATAATAATACCAGTCACAATGCCTACAATAAGAACAATATCCCAGATGGCCCATAATATTTTAAGAGCCATCGTATTATGATTATGAATATGGAGATTAATCATTGTAGTCATGCCCGTAAAATACCAGGGGATATTTTTTGTAGAATACATATCCTTAGTAGAATCAGTATATAAATTAGCATAGACTGGTTGGCCCAAGAACATAGCTGGATCATCATCATTTTCAGCACCTAAATAAAATGCATAATGATGATTATTAAATTTAGATGGATAATCTATAGATATAAGCTGACGATCTGGGTATGCTTTCATAATTCGAGAGATAGCTTCAGATGGTTGTAAAATGTCAGATTGACCAACTGAAAGTTCTTGCTTTGCAGTGTGTAGTACATCTGCATTATAGCTGTCATTAGCAATAAAAAATCCACCTATCCATACACCTGTAATGCATAAGAGAAATCCCCATACAGTAGCAACCATAGCAAATTCTCGATGTAATGTACTTAATTTCATATAGTTAGACAATACAGTGGATTTGGCAAAGCTTTTACGAAATGGACCGTATAAAAAAATACCAGAAATAATAGATAAACCACATACTAAAGATAAAATTGTTACAATATAAATTCCTGTTTTACCAAGATCTAATCGTGTATGTAGTTGATGAAGCGTGTGTAATACACTTCGAACCCAAGGATGTGCAGGCGTTTCATGATGCGTAGTAATAAGCCCCTTTGTTTCAGGGTTATATAATGCATAATCCCCTCCCATCCCCATACGCGCTGGAGGCGCTACAGTTGCGGAAGAATCAATAATGCGATACCGTAAAATATGTGCAGCCCCCATAGCTGGAGAAATATTTAAAATATCCTTAGACGGATATTTTTCTTTCACTAATAGGGCACCTTCATCAGCATAATTAAAAATAGATATTTCTTGTTGACTCATCGCCATTGATGACGAGGAATGATGTGACCCTCCTTGAGCCCATGCATTTAATTCAGTTCGGAACATAAGGACAAGACCTGTAATACAGAACATTAAGAAAAATAGCACAGAAACTATAGATAACCATTTATGAATTTTATAAATTTTTGACATACATATGCCTCCTTCCTCATTATGTTATACATTAATTATTATATCAATACAATACAGCAACCACTATGGGTATAGAGTATATAAACAAGCTCCCCTTGAATGTATATATTATAGTATGATACAATATGTACATCATGCGGGCGTAGTTCATCGGTAGAATGCGAGCTTCCCAAGCTTGAGAGGAGGGTTCGATTCCCTTCGCCCGCTCCATACATAATATTCCGTGATGTGATATGCGTCATGGTTATTTTTTTGTATAAAGATATAATAAAAACAGATTTGTATTGTATATTTTTATAAGGAGTATTCCATGAAATTAAGCGCAAGAAATCAATTAAAAGGTACAATCATTGAAATTCAAGAAGGTGCTGTAAACGCAATTGTAAAAATTAATGTAGGTAACGATAACATTCTTACAGCTGATATTACAATTCAATCCGTTAAAGACTTAGGCTTAGCAGTTGGCAAAGAAGTTGTGGCTGTTATTAAATCCACTAGCGTAATGGTTGGTGTAGAATAATAAGAAAGAGTCGCTTCAGCGGCTCTTTTTTTATTAAAATATTTTTAAGTGCCCTGGTCGGACTCTACATGTAAGTATATATAATAAAAAAGGCTAACCATTCGGTTAGCCTTTTAGCTTAATCAGCGACTTCCTATCACTCCTCACTGTGGATTTCTCATCGCTGCTTTGCAGCTGGAGAAATCTTACGTTCGGATGAAGGTGATGTGTGGCTCCCATACGTCGCTACGCTCCTCTGTTAGCTCACACCCTACCTTTCCCAGGTCCCCTGGTCGGATAGGAAGTCGCACATGCAAAAAAAAGACACACCCTTAGGTGTGCCTTTAGCTTAATCAGCGACTTCCTATCCTCCCAGGCCGTCTCCAGCCAAGTACTTTCGGCGTTTACGAGCTTAACTACTGTGTTCGAGATGGGAACAGGTGGACCCTCGTAGCTATCGCCACTGAATCTGTCAGAGTTTGTACTCTGAAAACCACATAGAAGGTATATATATATATTTGTTGCACATGTCTGCTTATTGTTTTAAGTAAAGCCCTCGATCTATTAGTACCAGTCAGCTCCAAGCCTCACAGCTCTTCCACACCTGGCCTATCAACCATGTCGTCTACATGGGATCTTACTAGCTTATGCTATGAGAAACCTCATCTCAAGGCTGGTTTCACGCTTAGATGCTTTCAGCGTTTATCCGTCCCGAACGTAGCTACCCAACTGTACCCTTGGCAGGATAATTGGTACACCAGCGGTTCGTCCACTCCGGTCC